>JAILRI010000190.1 GCA_024698555.1 Lachnospiraceae bacterium | reverse complement strand
GGCGAGCTGTACGCTGGACAGATCGACAGCAACTTCCGCCATATCGATATCTTCGTTTTCGGAAGAAAGATTCTTAAAGTTTGTCTGCTGTTTTGACAGACGGTTGGAAACGAGTTCTACTCTTGCCGACCTATTACCAGTCGCCGTCAGGGCATCGTTTGCCTGTGAATGATGTGCCTGCATCTTGGTAATACTCGATTCAAAGAGTTTCTGCATCTTGTCATTGAGCAATACATTTGCTTTTTCCGCTGCAGCAAGCCGCTCTTTCAGATCTGCGTTATCCGGATCGGTGGACAACTGGTTTTTGATGGTTGCGATATTCTTTTCCATGGCATCCACATCTTCGATGGAACGCACCAGATCATCGATATCCCGGCCCAGGTTCGGTGAAAACAATTCCTTTGCCAAAGTATTGACGCGGACCGTCTGGTTGTAGCCCACATCATAGGAAATATACTGTTCCTCCGTCAGCGTGCCCATTGACTGCCATGTGTAGGAACCCGGATTCGCCGGATCTTCCACGCTGTTATAAAAATAACCGTTGGTCAGGTTCTGGCCGGTATATATGACCAGATCTCCTTCATTAGTCGAATCTGCCTCATCCAGGCTGTCTTTTTCGCTGATCTCTTTCCACGTGCCGCCGTCGGCTACATAAACACTCCCGTTTTTCAGTTCTGCCGTATCTTTACCGGTATATCTGTAGATTTTCCCGTCGTTTTTCGTGGCATCCGGCAGATCATCCGCTTTCAGAATTTCCTGCTCCCGCCATTCGTATTTCTCAGGGCTGTCGGAAATCTTAACGCTTCTGTAAATACTTCCGGTCTGCAGATCACTGCCAACATACTGGAACGATTCCCCTGCATTTCCCACACTTGGAAAACTCTGTGATTTGCGCTGCGGAGCCACCGACTGAAGATAATTCTCATTATACTTTACGTAGATGCCTTCGTCATTCTGAGCTTCACAGTAAAAATAATGTACCGGCACCAGGTCTTTTGCCTCCCAGTTACTTTTCTGATAGGTAACACGGATCTCTCCTTCATTCACCTGCGTTCCATCCTGGTCCTTGGTGTTCATCAGCTGATCATACGCATCCTGGCCAAGGAGCAGCTCTCCTGTCTCAGGAATAAAGATCACATTACTGCCTGTTGCCATGGTATAAGGATCCTGCGAAGGGTCATTAACGGAAACCACTGTCGGTGTCAGGGTATCATAGGTGACTTCGCCATCATTTTCCGCGAAATTGTACTTGATCTCCGGGACCAAAGTCGAATCCATATTGTCATAGGAGAGGCGAAGTCTGTGCACGGTCTGCGATGAGATATCCTGTTCGGTAGTGCCGAGGCTGATAGCATTGGTGTCCGTCAGCTGTTTTAAATTCGCACTGTCAACATAGGTGATATCATCAATTGCCGAACGGTCTAACTGCTCTGTGATCTTATAGGGCTTATTAGTCACCGGCTGTCCGAAGGTTACCGATGTATTGGTACGATAACCCGCAAAGACAAAGCGTCCCGCATAGTCTGCATCACCGGTGGCATACACTTCTGCCTGCAGCGACTTCAGATTCTGAAGCACCTTATCGCGATCCTCCGTAGTATCAAATCCGACGGAACCGCGTACACAGTTCTTTTCCATGTCTTCCGCGATATCAAGAACTGTCTGAACCGCCGCCTCTGTCACATCCAGCCAGGAATTGGCATCCGGGATGTTCTTTCCGTAATACTGATTCACCTGGTTTAAGTTCGTCCGAAGGCGCAAAGCTCGGATGGCTACGACCGGGTCATCGGAAGGCCTTGCGATCTTGGATCCTGTGGCCAGCTGCACATTCAGCCTGTCCTCAAGAACTTTATTATTGTTGATGTTGGTTACTGAATTGTTGGAGATGATTTTGTTGGTTATTCTCATAGCGTTACTCCTTTGGTATCAAAGGCTTCCCCCTCTGGGGGAAGCTGTCGCCGAAGGCGACTGATGAGGGTAATTATCCGGCATTATACACCCGTCTGGTTGATCAGTCTGTCATATACTTCCGACAGGACCTGGATCATATGGGACGCCAGGTTGTATGCGTGTTGGTATTCTACCAGGTTCAGGGATTCTTCGTCTGTATCCACGCCGCTGATGGAAAGCCGCTGGGTATCGATCACGCGGCCGATATTCTCATAGCTGGCATGGAAAGTATTGGCACTGTTCGCATTCAGTGTGATATCAGATAAAATATTCTGCAAAAATTCTCCAGATGAACAGCCCCTGAATGTCATCTTTTCTTTATTGGTTCGAAGATCCAGCATTTCCTTTACGATATCATAGCCTTCCCGTCCGGTTGTCTCTCCCGTATGGGAAGCCAGCAGCATCGGATCATCCATGATCTTTTGATTCAGTGTCATATTTGCTGCTGTCAGATAATAGTATGTATCTCCGTTGCTGCTTAAGGTTCCGCCTGCCGCAAGAGATCTGGAATCCGTAAACGATCTCTGGCCATCGCCGGTCGCTTCGTTTGCCACAAAGAGCACTGCGTCGGTCTCATGATCATAGCCGTCTACCGGTTTTTTACTGTCATCATATCCTTCATGTGCCACGATCTTATTAAAAGCTTCTGCAAAAGTACGGCACCACTCATTGATCTGCTGCTGATAATAGGGCACGCCCTGATAATTGATGGCATCGCCGACAGATGCTTCCATATTGACTCTGTCCGCTACCGGCTGCACCGGATTTTTATCACTGAGAGTAAACCGATACTCGCTAATCTCTCCATCCTCGTCATACAAAACCTCAAAGGAATCATAGGCATATTCCATAACACCTACGGTGATCACGCCGCCGTTATTCGGAAGCGTACATTTATTCAGGTCTTTCAGATAATCATGCTTTACATCAATGGTAATCGTATTTTTATTATTCGCATCGACTCCGATATCACTGACTGTGCCTTTGAAGTTTTCCCCGTTATTTCCGTCACGCATCGCCAAAAGGCCCTGCAGTTGTCCGCCGATCTGTACGCTGGAAAGATCGAAAGTTTCTTTAAATCTGTCTTTTTCACCGATAATATACAGATAATCCTGCTCGGAAAGTGCCCGGTTATTCATCATACGGGTCAGGTCTTCATCGGTAATCCGGCCGGATTCATATTTCAGTTTATAACCTTCGATACGGGCATCATCATCATTTGCCCAGGCCAGATCAAAAAGACCCAGAGCATCTGACTGGTTATTGGCTTTTTCATGCGGTCTTGCGATACACTCAAGCTGTCTGTACTCGCCTCTGTCTACGAGAAGCTGTCCTCCGGCGATCGTTACGATACATCTGGTGGCTCCTGTATCCCTGTCAGGCTGATTGGTATCATAGATTGGAGTCTCTTTAACTTCCACATCCACGATCATGGACAGCTTGTCAATGATCAGATCCCGCTGGTCACGCAGTTCGTTGGCCTTGGCACCGGTCATCTCAATGACATTGATCTGTTCATTCAGGGATGCGATCTCGGAAGCATAGGAATTTAACTCATCGACTTTATTCTTGATCTCTGCATTGATATCAAGCTGGATCGTCGAGAGCTGGTTCGCCACCGTATTAAAGTAGTAAGCCAGGTTATTTGCATATCCCAGAAACTGGGATTTCGTCGTTGCATCTCCTGCGTTCTTTGCCAGTTCCTCAATCGCACTGTACATTTCATTATAGATACTTGTGAAACCCTTGATGGTGGAATCGTCTGTAAACAGGTCCTCGATCTGTTTCATATAATAGGACTTCTCTTCATATTCGCCCATCTTGGTGTTGTTTTCCCACATTTTGACATCGTAAAACTGATCCCGCTGCCGATCGATGGAAATGGTATCCACGCCAGATCCGAGAGTACCGTAAGTGGTATAAGCCCTGAGCGGATCGCTGGCCTTCTGCGTCACCATCTGGCGCGAATAACCTTCTGTCTGCACATTGGCGATGTTATTTGCTGTGGTATTCAGCGCCGCATTTGCTGCGGTCAGTCCCTTGTATGCGATATCCAGTCCGAAAAAGGTTGATGGCATATGCTTTCTCCTTAAACTATCTTCAAAAAAAACAGCTCCTATGCCTACTATATCGGCAGGAACTGTTCTTTTATGTAGATGTAGTATGAATTTTTTTAACCCTCATCCGGCGCTTCGCGCCACCTTCCCCCAACGGGGGAAGGCTATTACTATTAGCTGCCGAGCGTATTGATCACG
>JAILRI010000135.1 GCA_024698555.1 Lachnospiraceae bacterium | reverse complement strand
GGACTAATGCGCCGAATGCTTGCCCGAGAGTACATGTCTGAAAACGCAGACGTAGCGGGCTACGGCGAGGCTTTCAGGCGTGTGCTATCGCTAAAGCCGTCAAGCATTCGGTCCAGTTATTTAAGAATCGATGTACTAGCTGCTGTTTTCACTTCACCGAATTCACTACGCCTGTAAATACCGGAGTTCCGGTAGCCGTATCCACGATCGCGAACGCGAACGGTCTGTCGAGTATCACGCACATGATCGGATCATGATTCGGAGCCGCCGTAGCCTCCGCCTTAAACTCTATGATCGTAGCCGCCGATGCCTTTGTTCCGTTCTCGTCCAGCTCAATGTGGGTCTTCTGTATCACGCGACTGATATATACCAGCAGCTCGGGTGATAAAGTAGCGGGATCGATGATGTCCGTGAAATCGGCATCCTTGTTAAATGCCTTTTTCATGCCCATTTTCTTCAGGGTATCATTGAGCGTGATCCCGTAATCAAAGGTTAATGCGGGAGTAAGCGTATCCACCTTTGCATGGTAACGTGAGCCGTACAATGTTTCAAACGCGTCATCGGGCAGATTCATCACAAAATCATTGATCGAAACCGACTCGTCATCGGGCAGGATGGCCATGAAAGCATATTTGCTGTCCTCGTAAAACTTCAAAAATCCCTGAGCCTCAAATCCCGTAAAATACATATGTTCCCGGGAGGAAAGCATCTTCGCGTCTTCTTTCTCACCCTTGTAGTTTGTAAACTTTCCGTTCTCGTTTATCTGATAATCCTCGTAAGGGTCCGCCCATTTTCCTTCAAAAGCGATGGCGTTGATGATAAGCATCAGAGCGGTAGGATCGATATCATCAAGAGCATTTTTGATCATACCGTTTGTCTTATCACTGATCCAGCCGTTTATCTCATTTTTAGCCTTATCATCAAAATCCAGTGACTCGGTAGCAGCTTTAAAATCCCTGCGCAGGAGGTTCAAAAACTTCTCATTGACACTGATGTTCAGATTTTTCAGGCACAGATCATTGATCCACAGAGAATTGGCGACATTTATCTGACCGCCCTCCTCCAAGGAAGCCCTGTAAGCCTTCGAGAAACTGTCCAGGTCTTTCTTGGTCGCGCCCTTGGCAAGCAGCGCTGCCATCTGACGATATGTCCTTCCCTTTGCCCCCATGGCAGCCATATTCAGCGCGAACATAAGCGAAGCCGGGGAGATCATGACATTCTTCCCTTCCTTCTCCTGGGCAAGAACCTGCTTCAGAGCCTTCATTGAAAATGAATTATAGCCCGCGGTCATCTCCTCACTGCTCACAACGCTTTTTTTCTTAAGCTTCATAGTCTTCCCGGCAGGCTTTGAATAGTCGGCAGCATCACCTGATTTCGATTTTTCCGCGACTGCACCGTCCTCTGCGGCGTATGCGGTAATAATGGTATTGCCAGCCTTGCCAGCAGTATTGGTTACACCCACGCGTTCCGAAGCGGCAGCAAACACGCCTGTAAACATGATCAAAGCGGCAACCAGTGCCGTAGTCCTTAAAAATAATCTTCCAAACTTCATTTTCATATCTCCTTTATTGTCCTTATAGTTCCGCGATCAGCGGACATATTATAGACGACAGGACTCTCGTAAAGGTTCGAAACCGGACATTAAAAACTTGTATAGAAGCAAAATACCGCAGACCGATCATGAACAACATGTATGATAACGTATGACAGGACAACCTTTACATCTCACAATAAATCAAATTATAGTATACCACAACCCCTCTGGTTTGAACAGTATTTTTTATCATCGCATAAAAAACCCCTGCGGGGCTAGCCCTGCAGGGGTAAAGATCAAATTGTATTATTTGTATAATTCAACCAGCTTCTCGAGATGCGCGAAGCGTGCCTTTGCGGCATCCTCGGACTCCTTGAAGAGTCTCTCTGCTCTCTCGGGGAACTTAACCTTAAGCGAGGTGTAACGGGTCTCATTGTTAAGGAAGTCCTGATAGGTCTCATCGCCTGCCTTGCTGGTAAGGGTGAAGGGATTCTTGCCCTCAGCCTTAAGAGCGGGATTGAATGAGAACAGATTCCAGTAGCCGGCTGCAACTGCCTTCTTCATCTCATCCTGGCAGTGGTTCATGCCGCCCTTAACTCCGTGGAGCTCGCAGGGAGCATAGCCGATGATGAGCGAAGGTCCGTTGTAGGCCTCAGCCTCGGTAAGAACCTTGACTGCCTGAGCAGGGTTGGCGCCCAGAGCGATCTGTGCAACATATACATAGCCATAGCTCATAGCGATCTCAGCAAGAGACTTCTTGCCTACTTCCTTACCTGCTGCGGCAAACTGGCAAACCTCACCGATATTGGAAGCCTTTGATGCCTGTCCGCCGGTATTGGAGTACATCTCGGTATCGAATACCATAACGTTTACATTTTCACCGGAAGCAAGAACATGATCGAGTCCGCCGAAGCCAATATCGTATGCCCAGCCGTCGCCGCCGAGGATCCATACGGACTTCTTCGACAGATACTGCTTCTTGGCCAGAACATCCTTGCTAAGCTCGCAGCCTGCTGCTG
>JAILRI010000134.1 GCA_024698555.1 Lachnospiraceae bacterium | reverse complement strand
GGACTAATGCGCCGAATGCTTGCCCGAGAGTACATGTCTGAAAACGCAGACGTAGCGGGCTACGGCGAGGCTTTCAGGCGTGTGCTATCGGGATAAGCAGGCAAGCATTCGGTCCAGTTATTTAAGAATCGATGTACTAGGGCGCGATAACTGCCTGCTTCATAGTCGCACGCTCCGCACTCCCGGAATCATATATACAGTTATAAAATAAAAAATCTGGAAAATATAAGAAAAAGATTTGTATAAAACCATACCGGGCAAGAGCTGCCCGGTACGGTGTCTCATGAGATGTGTTAGATGATACTACACATTTTTGATTTTGTAAATAGTTTTTTGAATATCTTACGGCAATATCTTACGGTAGTTTTTCGGATACCTACAGAATGTGTATCCCGGCTGCAGCCGCTTTTTCACGCACATCCTCCGGCCATACGGATGAATGTACCTCTCCGATATGAGCCTTGCGAAGGAAGTACATGCACATTCTGGACTGGCCTATGCCGCCGCCCACCGTATAGGGAAGCTCGCAGTTCAGTATGGCTTTCTGGAACGGCAGTTCCCTTCTTTCCTCGCAGCCGGCCTTTTTAAGCTGCTCAGCCAGTGAGGTCTCGTCTACCCTGATACCCATGGACGAAAGCTCAAACGCGCAGTCCAGCACGGGGTAATACACCAGTATATCTCCGTTCAGCGCCCAGTCATCATAGTCCGGCGCGCGCCCGTCATGCTTTTCACCCGAAGCCAGCTTATCTCCTATCTGCATCACAAATACTGCCTTCTTCATGCGGCAGATCTTATTTTCACGCTCCTTGGGAGTATCCGAAGGCCACATGTTTTCCAGCTCCTGGCTGGTCACAAAAGCAATATCGTCAGGCAGTATCTCCCCGATAAAGGGGTATTTGTCGCAAATGTAATGCTCCGTATCCTTTAACGCCTGATAGATGCACCTTACCACGCCCTTAAGCGTATCAACGTTTCGCTCGTCCTTTAAGATCACCTTCTCCCAGTCCCACTGGTCAACATACAGAGAATGAAGATTATCCAGATCCTCATCCCTTCTGATGGCGGTCATGTCTGTGTATAAACCTTCACCGTAGCCGAAACCGTAGAGCTTGAGCGCCATTCTTTTCCATTTTGCCAGGGAGTGCACGACCTCTACCTTTGCGTCCTCCATATCCTTGATATCAAAGGTAACCGGACGCTCCACGCCGTTAAGATTGTCATTCAGTCCCGATTCCGGACGGACAAACAGCGGCGCCGAAACTCTGGTGAGGTTCAGCTGCTTGGCCAGCTGTCTTTCAAAATGATCCTTAATGTACTTTATCGCTCTTTGTGTTTCCTTTATATCGAGGTCTGCCTTGTAGCCCTCGGGTATAGTCAAATTGCTCATATTCCTTCCTCCTGTAATCAGCCTGAAACTCTCAAACTCTTTCTTTACTATCCTTTTCTTTCCGAACCCGCAATTGTTTATCTGTCTCCTCACAAACACGCCGATTGCCGGCATCTTATTATTTATCCGGTCCCATGACCGTTATGTAAAAACGCGGTTCAGGCTTCATCAAAACCCTCATACCTGTCAAGCTCCGACAGATGCCCGTTGCTGTAGCGCTTATCATCAGAGACATCCTTTCCGAACCAGTTTGGAGGCTTAAAAGACGCTGCCGCATCCACGCTTGGAAATTCCACTTCCACAAATCTCAACCCCTCCAGCCGTTTGTGAAATATATCCAGCTCGGCCTTCAGCCCGCCATCCAGCGGAATCACATATCTCGTTTTATGGATAATATGGTTGTCTTTTTTCTCTTTCAGATGCTTATATGCTTTTTCAGTCAGAGGCATCTCTATCTCTTCATTGATCAGGGCATTGCCGTCCTGTCCCGAACCCGCCTGCTTCATCTTATAAGTCAGAATGTAATCGTCGTTGCACTTTCTGATGCGCACCACAGGCCCGCGGCACAGATACCCCTGCTCGATCTCCAGCTTCCTGTACTGCTCCAGATCACCGGGAAGCTCTTTTATCAGGTATTTTCTCTCTATCTCCATAGTGTCAGATCCCAATTATATCAAAATAAATACGCTATATATTTAACAATTTTATTCACAAAAAGTCAAGAAAAATATGGGTATGACCTGACTTGTTTTTTCGGAATACATATACTACAATACTCTCATGAATGAATCGGATTTACAATATCTGCTTGCCGCGCCGGACGGCAGGACAGTGATAAGGACCGGGCGGCTGGTCATACGGGAGCTGGTCAGAAAAGACGCGATAGCATTAAGCCACATGCTTCAGGACATTTCGGAAAACGAGGCCGGTTCGCTCGAACCTGCTCTGAAAAATATGATCACATCCGGCGATACAGATACAGATGAAATGATAATGCGGCTGGGCGCGCTGATCGCGGGCGACATAACCGATCAGTACCGCTTTTTCGGATACGGGCTGTGGGGTGTATTTCTCGCGGATGGTCAGGACTCTGTTGCTGCGGACTATGGCGCATCTGAAAGAGCTCATTACAGCAGCGAAGAAATATCTCCGGAAAATCCGGCAGTCAGAAATAGCCGCATTTTAGGAAGCATATGCGTAAAGTCCCAGAAGATAATAGGTCTTGCGGGTCTCAAAAACGGCTCTGCCGCCGGAATCGGGGAGATATGCTATTATATCTGTCCCGAATACCGCAGACAGGGCTTCGCTTATGAGGCATGCATGGCAGTTATGGATTATGCGAAGGAATGCGGGTTTGAGAGTCTTGAGGCACGTACCGGAGCTTCCAACCTGCGGTCATTAAGGCTTCTTGACAAGTTCAGAGCCTCCGGTCCGCTGCCCATTGACATATTATATACGTAAACAGCCACTCTCCTCTCATATCGGGAACCGACGGGTTCATCACATATATCAAAGAAATCAGGAGCACCAATCATGCATACCAATACAGTTTCCATGAACTCAACAGACAATTTTAGGAATCAGATATCCACGGCACTTGTTTTCGCACTTTTCATTTTCACCGTAGCGGGTTTTACACCTGTTCACTCCGCCTCCTGCGGATCCATTTTCAGCACGGTTCCGGCGCACGCCGCCGACATCGCTCCCCGTTATATGGAAGGCCCTGACGGCATTTACAGGGAGGCTTTCTACTCGTCGGGCAATATACTGCGCTATAAGGAAGAACTTCTCGATCTTATCGCGGTAGCCAACGGCTCGTCTTCGGTCACTCTTATGTTTACCGGAGACCTGATGTGTCTTAAGGGTCAGCAATACGCCGCTTTGGATGGCAAAAAATATGATTTTACCACCTCATACCAATATGTGAAGAAAATATTCGATGAGGCAGACTTATGCGTAGGTAATCTTGAAAGCCTGATCTCCTCCTCGTACCCTCTCACCAAGGATCAGGTCAATGCCGCCAACGGCTCTCCCCAGTGCAACGGTCCTGTCGCGTACTTAAGAGACCTGCGCAGGGCAGGTTTTGACGTGCTGGTCACCGCCAACAACCATTGCTGTGACTGGGGAGCGGACGGGATCAACGAGACCATCGACATGCTCGACCGCTACCGCTTCTGCCATACGGGCACCAGGAAATCCGACGAAGATGTTCCTAACTACCGGATCATAAGCGTCAGAGGCATAACAGTAGGCATCATTTCCACCACCCATCTGGTCAACCAGCGGGGATCGTTAACTTCCGACGAAATGAGCCAAATGGTCAACTGCTATTCGGAAAAGTCAGTCGCTTCGCAAATAAAAGCCGCCAGAAAGGCCGGAGCAGAGTTCATCGTTGTATATGCCCACTGGGGAATTGAAAATACCCATGACCTCGTAGATTACCAGAAAAAGGATGCCGCAGCCATAGCCGAAGCGGGCGCTGATCTTATCATCGGCTCCCACCCTCATTGCCTGCAGCACAGTGAAGAGCTCTCGACTACCGATGGCAGAACAGTCCCTGTCATCTATTCCATGGGTAATTTTGTCTCCAGCATGGCGCGTGAGATCAACAATGATACCATTATCCTCAAGGTTAAGTTAAAAAGAGTACAGGGTAAGGCCCATATCGAATCCTGTACCTATATTCCCTGCCATGTGCTCTCCTCCGGCTTCGTGATCACTCCGGTTTCTTTCGCGGACGCGGATGTATGTTCGGCCTTTCAGGCGAAGAAGCCTCTCATCATCCCCGGCAAGAACCAGTTTACTCCCTCTTCCTCGCAGGCTCAGGCTCTCGCCGCTGCCGGCAAACGAATCCGCGCTATCTTTACAGACATGAAAGAGGAGACGGCACTCTTTACAGCCGTCTCCCCGTAAAATGTTAAACCCTCTTCGATCCTGTCACTGATCAAGGTAAACTCTATATTTTATTATGTATGTTTTCTCTACATCTGCACATCCGTCAGCCGATGCCTTTGCTGTGATCCTGACAGCTTTATTAACATTATTATTTTTGATGGTTATTTCGCCTGTACTTTCATCTACCACGATCAAACCCGGATCACTGCTGCTATAGCTGATAGATACGTTCGCTCCATTACTGGCAGCCGCTGTTGCTGTTCTGCTGTCAGTTACCGTATACACTTCGGTAGGCGTGTCAGGTATCTCGGCGTTATTGATCCCCAGAGCCTGACAGGATACAACAACAATACTACCGTTGGAAGCGACCAGCACGACATCAATCTCAGAGGTATCAAAGTTCAGAGTAATAACTCCGGACCCGGGTGTACTTGTTCCTGAAGTACTTGATCCCGAGGAGCTTGATTCGCCCTGCTCCTGATCTTTCTCAAATGCCACCGTGATGTTTACATCCCCGGTAACATTCTCAAAAACATATTGATAAAATGTTTTCCCTTGGCCGCCTGCATAAGGCTCAACAGTCAGTTCAGAACCATTGTTCTTCACTGATGCAACATGATATCCCTCGGCTGCCTTAGGGAAAACTATCAGCGTCATTCCGGATTTCACCGTTTCCCCATCATCTACCTGGCCGCCTTGAAGACCTCCGCTTGATCTATATCCAGCGCGTACCTCGAATTCTCCCGAGCCGCTCGTAACAGCATAGTGAACGGTGTATTCCGGCACATTTTCAGTCTGCTGGACTATGGCCGTAAATTCCACGGTAATGCTTATATCCGAGCTGATATTCCTGATTATGTATGCGCCACTGGGATCACGCTGTAGTTCTACACCGTTGCTCTTTACTGTAGTACGGGTATTAGTGTGAGGCATAACATTAATATACAGGTCAACTCCGGAATCCAAGTAATTTAAAGTTTTTTTCAGCTCTTCAAACCCACCATCGGATTTCCTGTACAGTACTGAATATTTTCCAATACTATTGGTAACAGGATTAAGGGTAACCTGAACTCTTGCCGGAGTTTCCGTTGCAGGCTCACCACTGCCGCCGGTTGCGGTTCCGCTGCCGCTTGTACTTGTACCGCTTCCGCTTGTACTTGTTCCGCTGCCGCTCTGCCCCTGATCTTTCTCAAATTCCACGGTAATGCTAATATCTGAGCTGATATTCTTGATCATATGGCAACCGAAGTCGGGATCCCTCTGTATTTCAACACCGTTACACTTTACTGTAGCACGAGTTCGTCCTTCGGTTATAATAGCATCAATCCACAGATCACATCCGGCTTCTACAGTATTTTTAACGTCTTCCAGTTTTTTTGTCTCACCATTGGGTGTCACGTAATATACCGTATATGTACCGGTACCCTTGGTAACAGGATTAAGGGTAACCGTAAAGCTGGTCGGGGTCGTACCGCTACCGCCGGTCGTGGTTCCGCCTGTAGTAGTACCTCCGGTTGTGGTGCCGGTACCTGTATTTCCGCCATCAGTTGTACCGGTGCTGCCGCCGTTTGAATCTGTACCGGTGTTGCTGCCGTCGGTGCTTCCGCTGCCGGTACCGCCACCATTTGAGCCTGTGCCGGTACTTCCTGCACTGGATCCACCTCCTGTACTTCCTCCGGCTGTCCCGCCACCGTTCGAACCGCCGCCTGTGGCATCGGTACTGCCGGTTCCGGTACTTCCGATATCGGTCTTGCCGCTGTCTGTTGCTCCGTTTCCATTCGTTCCGGTGTCAGCAGCTCCTCCTTCAGCACTGCCTGTTCCGGAATTACCGTTTCCTGTGCTGCCGGTTTCGGTACTGCCCGCGTCTGACTTGCCGGTATCGGCATTGTCGATGCCGCTTCCATCCTTTATTTCTTCCACCTTGCCGGCTTCTACGGAAGCTTCCTTGCCTGAGTCAACTTCGGTCTTGTTGCCGCTTGCGTCTTCTACGATGACTTCCTCTTTAGTAGCGTTATCAACCTTAACCTCTGCGGTCTCGCTCTTAACAGCAACAACGGAATCCTCCGCGCCGGCTTTGAGCTGTACATCTACATCGGCCTTAACCTCTACGCTTACCGCTACGGCTGCGGTCACAGCCGAGCCAGCGGCTGCCTTGTTTACAGTCACTTCAGTCTGGGCGTTGCTTGCGCCTAAAAGTTCGAGAACTGTTGTTACAGCGTTAAGCACTACCTCCGCGATGGTACCGGCACCCTTCTGGGTGATCTGCACGCTGTCAGCCTGCTTGGAAACGGTCAGAGCCTCGATATCGCCCTTGTTGGATATCTTGAGCTCTGCGCCCTTTTTTGTTACGGCGAGCTTCTTAACCTCCGCTCCCTTCGCGATGGCGATGGCAGTCTTCTCGTCTCTTGCGCTGATGGTGTTGCCCTTGGCGTATTCAGAGAACTTCTTAACATCATTTAAGACTACTTTCTTGAACAGACCGTTGTTTACGATCTTCGCGTTGGGCGCGTTGAAGACAACTGCAATCTTCGAGTAATCGCCCTCGGGGATCGTTACGGTCTTCTTGGTTGCCGACTCGAAGGTTACGGTCTTGAACTGGCCGCTGCTCAGCGCCTTAGCCAGATCCTTCGAAGTCGTAACAGTGGTCTTCGTCGGAGCCGAAGCCGCTTCCGCTCCCCCGGCAGGTATGCCGGTAAATACGAGCGCGATCGCTGCCAGCAGTGCCGTAAGCATTTTGAATCTCTTCATGTGCCTTTTGCAGAACTATAAGTCCTGCATCCCTCCTTCTTTGATATTTTTAGAATCCCCGAAAAATGTATGCTACTCTCTCAGAGCTTCTTATTATTCTACGCCATGTTTCATTGCATGACGGTAAAAACGATGTTTGATTCCACCTAAAAATCAAACTCTCACAAATAAAATATA
>JAILRI010000133.1 GCA_024698555.1 Lachnospiraceae bacterium | reverse complement strand
ACTCCAGCCGCCAAATTTATAGCCTGTTTTGGTCATTGCGGGAATCTGCAGTGCGGTTCCGCAAGTATATTTATCCGGAAGTTTGGAATCAGAGGCCTCTGTACCGCCGTTTTTCTCGTAAGTGACGGTATAGGTCTTGGCTTTAAATATAGCGTAAAGAGTAATATTTCCCGTTTGGGTCGAAAGTATCTTATTGCCGGTTAATATCGGAGTTCCGCTTTCATTGGTGCTCCAGCCGATAAAATCATAGCCTGTTTTGGTAGCCGCGGGAATCTGCAGTGCGGTTCCGTAAGTATATCTATCCGGAAGCTTGGAATCAGAAGCCTCTGTAACACCGTTCGGCTCGTAAGTAATACTATAGTCGAGGGGGGTGAAAAACGCATAGAGCCGAAGGGTACAGGCTCCGTTGTCAGAAGGATTATTCTGAGATTCCGGAGATCCTATTGTATTAGCGCGAATCTTACCATTAAACTTATCCTTGCCTGAAGGATCTGTACTCCATCCCAGGAACTTCATTCCTTCCTTCGATGCATCCCCTATAGCTGTTTCCTCACCGTAGGTATAGGATTCCGGCATGGTAGAAGGAAGGGTATAGTTTGCGCTATCTTCATAGCTGATTTCATATGTTAATGGTGTGTAAAAAGCATATAATGTTTGAGATTCCTCAATTGCGCTTCCCGATATTGCCATGGGATACGGGGTTACGTTTGGATGCGGGGCATTTTCTGCCGGTTCTGAATCTAAACCATACCAACCGTCAAAGTGATATCCGCGCTTAGACGCGTATGGAAGACTATATGAGCTTGAATCTTCAAAATCCAGACTGTTCACACCCTCAGCGTAGGTGGTATATTCGTAAACACCACTGACGATCGATCCTCCCCGGCGGGGGTCAAATTCGACGTCAACGTAACCGCTTCCCCCGGCATAAGCGTCATAGACCATATTGTCTATCCAGCCGTACAGGGAAGATCTCAAACCACTACCCATTTCCGAGGAGTCCTGTTTTTGGGCTGTCCGGAACGGGGTAATAGTCGAGACTGCAAGCACTATTGCGAAGAACAGCGCTTTGAGTCTTGTGCTTCTTTTTCGTCGTTCGTTATTGAACATTCTATATTCTCCTTTCACTTTTCCCGGCAGCCGTTATCGTTGCCGGGTTATATTGCAACAACATCTGCATGCGTCTTTCCCACGACACACCTGTAAATATCTTAATACTTTTTTTATATATTATAAACCAAATGTGGCGAAAAGACAACTATTGTGGCAAAAAGATACATTGCCATATGATGACGGCAGATTTCTGCCGGTCATCGCGCCTTGTGCTTAATGACCTTTAAGCCGGTCACCTCCAGCGTAATGAGGCAGAGAGCAAGTACCGTCGCCATCTGAGCCCTGTATGTAAAGAAAAAATGCCGGAAGGAGTGGTCGTTTAACACGGCATACCTTAGATATGGTATAAGCCCCGCCACTGCATAAACGATAACATATTCCTTACGGATGCTTTTCTTTTTGTACACGAACCATACCGAACCAAGCGCTATGAGAGCAATAACGCATAATATGGCGCCCATGTCGCCCAGTCCTGCGGGAAGGATCGTGATCAGATTTATAAATACCGCAGAAAGCGGATTGCCGGCCACATCGCCGTAGAGACCGGCCCGTTGGGCAATATGCTCCGTTACATATGGCAGCGCGTTTTCTTTAAGGATCGCGGAGGCTATGACCCACTTCGTGACCCACATTCCCAGATAGCCTACGCCCCAAAGGATACTCACCTTTACAGAGAAACCGGCGGGAGTGAGGCTCATGCCCTGTCCGATGGCTTCCTGCCCGGCCCGGCTCGTACCATGTCTTGTTTTGGCACCGGGAAGTTTTCTGCCTTGTCTGAAGCCTTCGCGTCCCGGCAGCCTTATGCGTTCATTGGTTCCGGCACCCGGGAGCCCTTTACTCCTCCCGAACCCTTCGCGTCCGGACAGCGCCAGCAGGAGCAGCAGGGGGATCAGCAAAGTTAATATCTCGGTCGTGAGGAAATCAAGGTAATTGGTCAGTATCCCGCTTACCATGAAAAGCGCGGGGATCAGCTCCCATCTGCCCTTATGCCCCCAGTTAAGGGCCAGTAAGGCAGCCCCGAAGGCGATGGGAAACACCCAGTAGTATTCCAGACACAGCGGAACGAACCAGACAGCAGCCATGACCGATGCCAGCACCAGACCAGCGGCTTCGCCCTTCATGCCGAGCTTCCACATGCTCACCATCAGCAGGATAAAGAGGATGAGCAGGATAAAGGCTGCGATGGCATACATCCCGGTAATATCCGTAAACAGGTGAAAAAGTCTTATGAAAACGGCGGAACCGTGCCAGTACCTGAGATACTGCGTATTGGCTTCAAGACCCCCGCTTACGGTATCATACAGATCGTAATTGACGCCGTAATAATCCGCCGGATCCCTGAATACACTGTAGCTGCTCCACATTGCCGACGCAAAAGGGTGTTCGCGGTCTGTGTGCCACGCTATGTTCAGCGAGATGCAGTCGGCGTAAAAGTCCAGTTTGCTGGCCGCGACACCCTGCCACAACTCAACGCCTGCCGTATTTTCACACATGGTCTTTGCCGAGGACAGCATGTTCGCTTTCATCGTGTCTTTATCAATAAACTCCGTCGCGACAAGCAGCATCAGCAGCAGAGCGGCGGACACCGCGAAAACGCAGGCGTATTTTGCTATTTCAATGAGCTTTTTCATAATCAGTATTTAACCTCGTGCTATAAAACCACCTGATTACATAGCATCATATCATAAAAAGCTTCAGGAAGCAATAACTCACAGGGACCGCCGCGCTTTCAAAGCACGACAGCCCCTGTCAGTAATTTTATAAGTGAGGTAAAATGGTTTATTCCGCGCCGAGCTGGCGTGATTTCTTAACGGTTACGCTCTCGTCATAGCATTTGAAGAGGTCTTCGACACGTTTGGTATCCTTCTCTTTGCAGATCAGGGTAACTATCGGGACTATGATGAGACCGGCGATCATGGCCAGCGCGCCTGCATTGATGGGGTTGGTGAACTTGATGAACAGGTTGGAAACCGTGATGCCTACACCGCAGATAAAGCTGGCCCATACTGCGGGAGCCGCAACCTTCTTCCAGTAGAGACCGTAGAGGAAAGGAGCAAGGAACGCGCCTGCCAAAGCACCCCAGGAGATACCCATGAGCTGCGCGATAAACGCGGGAGGATTCATGGCGATGACTACTGAGATCACTACGAAGAAAACGATCATGATACGCATTACGAAAAGCTGTTTCTTCTGATCCATGTTCTTGATCACGTTATCCTTGAGGAAATCAAGGGTCAGGGTCGAACTCGAGGTCAGCACCAGAGCCGAAAGAGTGGACATGGATGCGGAAAGCACCAGTACCACGACCACACCGATCAGAATGTCGCTTAAGGAAGTCTGCAGCATGTAGGGAATGATGCCGTCGTAAGCAACGGAAGTGGTTCCGTCGGCGGCTGTGGAAATGAAGGGAGCGCCCGCGCCTCCGAAGAGACGTCCGAAGCCGCCCAGGAAATATGAGCCGCCGCCGATGATGAATGCAAAGAAGGTGGAAACGATGGTTCCGGTCTTGATCGACTTCTCATCCTTGATGGCGTAGAACTTGCCGACCATCTGGGGCAGACCCCAGGTACCGAGGGATGTGAGTACGAATACTCCGAAGAGTCCTGCCAGATCAGGACCGAAGAAGGAAGCGTATACGCCGGGGAAATCACCTTCCACATGTGCGAGGCTCTTGAAGGCTTCGGTAAATCCGCCCTGTCCGGTAAGCACACTCGCGATGACAGCAACGATACCTACCAGCATGATCAGACCCTGAATGAAATCATTCATACTGGAGGCCATGTATCCGCCAAGGATCACATATACACCGGTCAGAGCCGCCATTACGATCACGCATATGGTGTAAGGAATGTCAAATGCGATAGCGAAGAGCTTTGACAGACCATTGTAAACGGAAGCGGTATAAGGGATCAGGAAAACAAAAGCGATAGCGGAAGCAACGATCTTAAGCGCTTTCGAATTGTATCTTTTTTCAAAGAAATCAGGCATGGTCCTGGAATTAAGAGCCTGCGTCATGACACGGGTCCTGCGGCCTAAGATGACCCAGGCAAGCATCGAGCCGATGAGCGCGTTGCCTATGCCAATCCAGGTGGAGGCAATACCGTACTTCCAGCCGAACTGGCCGGCATATCCGATAAATACTACTGCCGAGAAATAAGAAGTTCCGAATGAAAACGCACATACCCAGGGGCCTACGTTTCTGCCGCCCAAAACGAAATCATTGACATCTGTGACCTTTTTACGGGCGTTGATGCCGACGAAGATCATGAGCGCGAAAAATACGATGAGTACCAGTATTTTTACTACCATTTTGAAAATCTCCTTTACATCTGTGGTTATCCGTGATTACTTTAGCGCTTTAAAGCACAACGCTTTAACGTATTAAAGAATATCATGAATTTAATGGTTTGTCAACAGCTTTTTTCTGTGTTATCATATGGAGTAAAGATGCCCTCACATTTGCAGGAAAAAGACTTTTTTGTAATGCTTGAAGTTTATTTTACGCGATTGCGGGGCGGGGGTGCTGAATAATTAAATAAGGATGTGGTTAAATCATGCGGATAAATTACAAAACCGCCTTCGGCTATGCCTATGTGCATTTTGCCATGGAGGTGATGTGTTTTTTCTTTCTGTACACGGTGTTCGGGCACGCCGGCAGCTATATCTGGTGGATGATGGCGATGGTGTATGACTGCCTTGCGTTTGCGCTGCAGCCCGCAGCCGGAACGATCAGCGAGAGATTTCCCCGGTTCAGTCCCGGCCTTTTCGGAGGCGCTCTGATCATTGCCGGAGCGGCTATGGGACTTGCGGCGTATCATCCGCTGCTATCTGTTTTAAGGACTGCGACTGCGTCTGGTGCAACTGCCGAACAGGGATTATACGAGGCTTTTTTTCGGGGGCTGCATACCGGGATGACGGCGCCGGGTAGATCGATATTTTTATTTGGCGCGGTTATTCTGGGGCTGGTCATACTCTCGGTGGGCAATGCTTTCCTGCATATCGCGGGCGCCCTTGCCACGCTCCGGGCGTCCGAAGGGCGTATGAGCGAGAGCGGGATATTTGTGGGCGCGGGAGCCTTCGGCGTGATCACGGGGCGCATGCTTGCCGGCGCGGTGGATACGGCCGGTGAAAGCGCCGGTGCCGCAGCCGGGACTGTGCTGCCGTTTCTGCTCATGGCCGCAGCTCTCGTGACCGTCTGGCTGCTTGAGAAGGGCAGCAGCAGGGCTTCATTTGACGAAGAGCCCTGTCTGCATGATACGGCGGGGGAGAGGCCCGCGTGGGTGGTCATCACGGTGCTGGCTGCGATAGTCGCCGTCAGATCCTATATCAGCAACGGGATACCCATGGACTGGAACAAGACGAAGGTACAGCTGGTGATGCTCTTCATCGTCATGGGAGCCGGAAAGATGGCAGGCGGTGTGCTGGCAGACCTGTTCGGAGCCAGACTCGTGGGAACGCTTACCTGTATCCTCGCTATCCCGTTTCTGCTGGCCGGCGCCGATATCATGTGGCTTTCGCTCATCGGAATAGCGCTTTTTTCCATGACCATGGCTATTGCCCTCGCAGGCATAGTGTCAGTTATGAGAAGAACTCCGGGCACTGCTTTCGGGATCACGACCCTGGCTCTTTTTCTCGGAACCCTGCCTGTGGCCTTCTTCGGAGTGCCGGGGCGCGGCGCCTGCGTAGCCCTGATCATCATCATGTCACTGGCATCCGCCGCGGGGATGATTTATACGCTGAAGGACAGGTCCCGGGCCGGACGCTGAGAGACGACATTTGTGACTGCATTTAAGTTTTTTCGATTTGCAGTCATCAAAGACAAGGCGGTCGAGTGACTGCAATTGAGTTTTTTCGATTTGCAGTCATCAAAGACAAGACGGTCGAGTGACTGCAATTGAGTTTTTTCGATTTGCAGTCATCAAAGACAAGGCGGTCGAGTGACTGCAATTGAGTTTTTTAGATTTGCAGTCATCAAAGACAAGGTGGTCGAGTGACTGCAATTGAGTTTTTTCGATTTGCAGTCATACTTGAAATAATGTGTAAAATGCGCTATTATATGATACGTAGGTTCATTGGACGGTTTTTAAACTTTCATTATTGATTGTGCCGCTTATTAAAGGCGGCGGAATGGAGATCAACATGGCAAATTTACTTTTTATGCTGCTTTTTTTCCTTGACGAAGTGGAGGTAGGGCTGGACGCGGCTCTTCCCGACAATGTGATATCATCGGGAGGCGCGTTTCCGATCATAGTTATCGGAATCCTCGCAGTAGTAGTCATAGTGGCGGTGGTACTCATAGTCAGAGCAGTACGCAACGGGAAGAAAGGTAACGGGAAATGAGGTGATCGATATGATATATATAATTGGAATGCTGCTTGGATTCCTGGATATAGCTCCCATGGATCCCGCAGATTATGCGCAAGTGGAAGAGGTAGCTGATATGCTTCCGGTATTCATCATTATCGGAGTAGTACTGCTTGCGGTGGTGGCCGCGGCTGCAGTGATCATTGTGAAAAAAATGAAAAAGAGAGCATAGGATCGCGGGAACGGGATATGCGGGATTTTCCATATAATCTTATTTTCGCGCTGGCAGCTACGATCCTTATCGAAGGATGCGTGGTGCTGGCGGTCAAACGGTCATTCAAGTGGCTGTATTACAGTGTGCTGTGCAATATGCTCACCAACCCGCTGCTTAATCTGGCGCTGCTGGCTGTTTTGATCTTTTCCCGGGCGAACCCCGCAGTTTATTATATTTGCGTGGGCGCAGGAGAGTGCGTCGTGGTCGCCGCGGAATATGCCCTTTACCGCGCGATGAGCAGGGAAAAGTGGTCAATCTGCCTGCTGGTGTCATTTGTTGCCAATCTGTTATCGTTCCTGTCAGGGTTTATTTTGATGTAGAGACACTTTGCAGGAAAATAAAGGTTGCGCGGCAGGGATTTTGGGATTATAATAGGGCATGGACGGTGTT
This sequence comes from Lachnospiraceae bacterium, assembly GCA_024698555.1. Lineage (GTDB taxonomy): Bacteria > Bacillota > Clostridia > Lachnospirales > Lachnospiraceae > RUG11977. The sequence goes on along the minus strand of JAILRI010000133.1, from coordinate 5,569 downwards.
CCGGTCATAGCGGGCGTGTACTGCAGCTGTGGCGTTTATCCGGGACTTCCGGTCTGCTTAATATGAAAATACAAGGAGGATATGCAATATGTGGAGTCTTATCATCACTGTACTGGTAGGCGCTCTGTGCGGCTGGCTGGCCAGCTACATCATGAAGAGTGAAGGCAGCCTGCTCTGGTACATCATCATGGGTGTCATCGGCGGTGTTGTAGGCAACATAGTATTCGGACTGTTCGGTATCGGCGCCAACAACATCATCGGCAGAGTGCTGGTGGGTGTCGTAGGTACCTGTATCGTGATCGCGGTCTACAGACTGATCACCGGCAAGAAATAATAAAACACAAAACGCCCTTTCCCACAGCGGGGAGGGCGTTTTTTAAAGCATTCACGCGGATCGGTAACAGTTACATATGCGGCATGCGAAGGCCGGCCACAGGAAAGAAACGAGGCCGGTCACGGACAGGAAACATAATAGTTAACTTCAGTTCAGGCGGAGCATCACGTCCGAATAGAATTCGCCGTCCCGGTCGGAGAATTTGGCGACTCCGCCGTATTGCTCCGCAATGGAGGCGATGGAGCGCAGACCTATGCCGGTGCCGTTCCTGCGGGTGGAAATGTAATGGCCGCCGCTCTTACGCAGCTTGCCCGTATAGGGGTTGGTCATGACTATACACAGGTAGGCGGCGTTTTCCGTCGGGGCTATGGTGAGAGTGATATAGCGTTCGCCGGAAGTCATTTCCTTGCAGGCCTGCCCGGCGTTTTCCAGCAGGTTGCCTGTCACGCTGCACAGATCCGGGTCGGGAACGGAGCAGTTGGCGGGAATGTCGGCCTGTACCCTCAGATGGATATCATGAAGCTTGCATAGTCCGTGATAATAGTTAAGCACCGCGTTTACGGCCGAATTGCCGCAGAAGGATATAATGTCGTTCTGCGGCATCGTATTTTCAAAATCATCCAGATAGCTTCTTACAGCCTCTAAGTTGCCTTCCTTCGCCAGATTCTCCAGGGCGTGGATGGTCTGACGGAAGTCATGGCGCTGTCTGGAGGTGGATTCCATATAGTTTTGCTGTTTGAGATAGAGGCTCTCGCGCATCTCCAGGATATGGGCGCGGTCAGCCAGTTCCATCTTCTTCAGCATTTCGGAAACAATGAAATACAAAACGATGGTAAGCAGAAAGATCAGGGAGGAAAGCGCTGCCAGAACGAACCAGAAGGTCTCAAAAACCCGGTTGGTATAGAGTGTCTCATATTTTAACGGGCGTATCCTGATGCATACACCCAGTATGAGGAGCGAGATCACCGACACGGTGTACCAGATATAGGAGCGTTCCAGCGAATCTATGATGATGCTTCCGTATTTGTGAAACGGCCAAATGAACAGCGCGGTCGCGACTATGCTTATAGCAAGCTGGAAGACGGAGCCTTCCGCGCTGAAGGTGTTGGCGCCGGAATCAGGGTTTACTACGGCGTCAAAGCCCGTCGCATAGTTCGATATCAGAGCCATAAGCATGCACACATAAGCAAAAACAGCAAGGGTCTTGCTTATGTGAACTGTCAGGCATCTGTGGAATATGAAAAATAATATGATGAGAAGCGGAAAGAAAAAGGTGTTGGGACCGGCTTTAAAAAACACGGTGAGCCACGCCAGGCCCGGAATAGTAACCGCCAGGATCAGCGAAAGAAGCTTTATGACCGTAGAAAGGCGGTATCTGAGGCGATTGCGCATGGGCGCGATGCAGAGCACAGCAGCCGGAACTACTGTCAGATACGAGATCAGAGCCAGTAAAAAATCGTCGGGCATATCAGATGACTTCCTTTGTCTGGGTTCTTTTTTGTCCGCTCCGGATCTTGGCAAAGGTGTAATTCTGCCACTTCTGCTCGGTTTCCGCAAGCTTTTTTGAAAATACGGGGTATTTCAGATCGCCTCTCAGCAGGCACATACCATGCTCAAAACAGATGATATGGTCCATATTGACCAGGATCCCGCGGTTGATCAGCAGAAAACGGGTATCGTTTTCCAGTTCTTTGCTTACGTTTGAAAATGTAAGGCGGGGATGAAATACATTGCCTTCCCTGTCGACAATGTTCAGGTAATTGGTTTCGGCGGTGCAGACCGAAACAATATCGTCACAGACTATATGATGATCGGTCTTGCCGGCTGTAAAATCAAGGGTTGCCGCCTTGGGATCGGTATGCATACGGTACAGGTCATCCATGACGCGGAATACCTTTTCGGCCGCGGCGGGCTTTACCAGGTATTCATAGGCGTGAACATGAAAAGCGCCCCACAGATGCTCACTGCTGGTAGTAAGAAAAATGATGCACACATCGCCGTCGAGCTTTCTGATACGTTCTGCCGTCTCGATACCGGTGATCCCCTCCATATAGATGTCCAGGAAAATGACCGTATAGGCAAAGGCGGTAAACCCGTCAAGAAACTCTTCCCCGCTGCGAAATACCGATATCTTCGCGCCCGGATCGTTTCTGGCGGTGTAGTCCTTTAAGATCCCCTCAAGTCTGTCCGACTCTTCCCGCAGGTCGTCAACTATCGCAATATTCATCAAAACAAACCTCGTCACCGGCCGGGACCGGACACGATCCGACCCCGACTGCATATATTCTGCCTCATTTTCAATCATATATCAAGCATCGTCAGGCTGTCTAATATTTTTCGCCACACTTTTCAACTTTTCGCCACACTGACTTTAAAAACATGAAAATTCTCACTTGAAAAGAGATTGACATATTTAGCAGATGAGTTTATAATTCAGCCATTCTAATTTTTTTCGTACCGTGATCACGGAAGTAATCTCAAACACAGGAATAAAATAACAGAACGTTTTAATGGTTTCGCAACAGTAGTATTGCAAAATGTATTGCATTTTGTATTTTTTTGAAGTATTATTATGATAAAAGGAAGTATGGAAATGATATTCGAATGGGATGAAGAAAAGAACCGTGCTAAAATAATCAAGCATAAGATCGATTTTGAAACCGCCGCACTGGTATTTGGTGATGAAAACAGGATTGAATTCTATGATGAGAAACATAGTGAGTTTGAAGAACGTTACCGAACAATAGGTTCAATCAATGGATTCATAACCGTGATCACTGTAATTTACACAGACAGAGGTGAAGCGATCAGGATCATTTCGGCAAGAAAAGCAGACGAAGCAGAGAGGAGAGCATACTATGACAATCAAAAAGGAAATTGACATAGAAAAGAAACCCACCAAAAAACAGATAAAAATGTTGGAAGAGCTGGAGGCAGCTCCGGTTTCATATGATGATGATTGCCCGGAGCTTACAGAAGAGGAATTGCTGCAGTTTCGCCGAATATCTGACAACAGAAACAACGACAGGAAAAAGCAGACTGTTTCGTTGCGTTTGTCCCCTCAGGCATTAAAAAAGGCGCGTTCATTGGGAAAGGGTTATACTTCAGTACTGAGCCGGATGCTTGAGTCGGTATTAAGCAATAATGAGCTGATAAAGAAATATCTGTAAAAACGGGACTAGAGCGATCCACTTAAACAGTGCTTATAGTCTTATTGGAGCTGGTCATCCGGTCGGGAAACTTTTCGCCACACTTTTAATCATTTCGTCACACCCCTCTTGCGTATAATAATGTAAGGGGGGTATATTTGTATCCGTGTATGGCTCTATGCGATAAGCGATTTTGGGGTAGTATGCGCTTTGACATAAATGTAACAAAACTAAAGTATCACAAAGAAAGGACTAAACCTTATGAAACTCACGAGACACCAACTACTAAGCGGTTTGAAGCGTACTGCGGCGAAGGTCATGGCTTTGGTCATGGCGGCGTCCTGCTTCACTTGCTGGCAGGGGCAGACGGCGCCTTTAGTTCCCGCAAGGGCTGAGGCGAGCATCAGCTATACGCCCTCTACGCTTGGCTTAAGGGGCGTTCTGCCCAATAACCAGGCAGTGATCAATGAAGTGTTCAGTACCGGGAAGATATCCGATTTTTCCATGACCGACTATTTCAAGACCGAAACTACGGAGAAATGGTATTCCAGGCTGGGCGCGGGAACTGTTCATCATCAGGGCGTAAAGACCGGCTATGTAAAGCAGGACAGTACGGCTCTGGGGGGCAATGTGGCTCTGAGCCGCACCTCGACCTATAAAAGGAAGGACAAGCAGTACAAGAAGGTTGTTAAACTCCTTAAAGCAGCGGGCATCATAAATATAACGCGCAGTACTGAAAAAACTGCGTCAAAAACAGCAAAATAAAGTAAATATACAAGGGGCCGCCGCACTAAGAAAGTGCGGCGGCTCTTTTTGTTCGCCCGGCATGGGCGTTTTCTAACGGGTGAAAGTCCCTCGCTTCTTTGGGAATGCATAGTATCGTGTTTACTTCGGCCGGGGGAATCAAATATCACGGCCGGTACACCGGCGCCTACTAGTACATCGATTCTTAAATAACTGGACCGAATGCTTGCCTGCTTATCCCGATAGCACACGCCTGAAAGCCTCGCCGTAGCCCGCTACGTCTGCGTTTTCAGACATGTACTCTCGGGCAAGCATTCGGCGCATTAGTCCAGTTATTTCGCGATTGATGTACTAGATTCAGGCGTGATGATCTGAACAGTTACGCCTGACCGTACTTATGTGAAACAGGGGAAATTACCGGGTGGATCGATGGGAGAAATAAAAAGACACAAACTGATCATAGTGGGATGCGGAGCTTCCGGCATGATGGCAGGCTGCGCCGCGGGGCTTTACTGCGATGATGTGATGATCCTTGATGCCAATAATGTTCCGGGGAAAAAACTGCTTGCCACGGGTAACGGAAAATGTAATTTCACCAACATTTTCATAAGGGAAGACAGGTTCAACGCGGACACCGGCGACGGCGTCATGGGCATTTACGAGAAATTTGATTTTGACGATGTACTGTGTTTCTTTGAACATCTGGGAGTGCCTGTCAGGATCATAGACGGCCGCTGTTATCCGTACAGCAGGGAGGCTGCGTCCGTGAGGGATGCCCTGGTGAGCAGACTGAAAGAACTGAATGTAAAGATAAAGCTTTCAAACAGGATAAAGGATGTAGAAAAGGACAAAGAAGGCGATTTCTTCCGGGTGATAACTGAGGATGGATATCCTTACGAGGCTGAAAAGGTAATACTCGCCTGCGCGGGTTACGCCGGAGCTTCATTTGGCTGCGACGGTTCTGTTTATGATATTTTAAAAGGGATGGGCAGTGTAAATATCAAGAAACCTTTTCCGGCACTGGTGGGGTTGAAGAGCTCATTCCGGGATTTGAGCGAGCTTTCGGGGGTGCGGGTCATTGCGAAGGTTACTTTGAAGGACGGGGGAGAAGATTTAAAGTCCGATTCCGGAGAGATCATTTTCGCATCGGACGGTGTTTCGGGTATCCCCGTCATGAACCTGAGCCGCTATGCAGCGAGACTACTTGATGAGAAGAGGGAATGCAGTCTTTGTTTTGATTTTTTTGAGGAAATGTCTGAAACTAACCTTGAACATATGCTTAAAGCCATGATCTGTTCAAGGACTTTCCCGATCGAAGAGGCTCTCACTGGACTTATCAACA
>JAILRI010000132.1 GCA_024698555.1 Lachnospiraceae bacterium | reverse complement strand
GGATATGATCTTTCAATACTAAGCGGAAATATAAATATAACGGCTGCTGACGATGCCATTCACGCGGACAGGATCCTTACAGTCGGGGAGGATGATACTGCCGGTCCCGTTATCACCATAAACAGCTGTACGGAAGGTCTTGAAGGAACCGTAGTAAATCTGTTTTCCGGAAACGTATCCGTCAATTCCTCCGACGACGGGATAAACGCTGCAAATAAAGAGGCGACCTATGCGGATGAGCTTGCTTATTCCATCAATGTTACCGGTGGAACGGTATCTGTAAATACTTCGGGAGACGGACTTGACTCGAACGGCGATATCAATCTGACAGGAGGAACTATCTCCATAAGAAGCGCCAACGCAGGCGGTGAAGCAGGAATTGACTTTGACGGCTCATATTATGTGTCTGAAAATGTAATTCTTGACAATGCCAACGGTGTATCCGGTCCCGATATGATGCCGGGCAACGGAAATGTCCAGATGCCGGGCAATGGAAACGGTCAGATGCCGGGTAACGGAAACGGTCAGATGCCGGGCAATGGAAACGGTCAGATGCCGGGCAACGGAAATGTCCAGATGCCGGGCAATGGAAACGGTCAGATGCCGGGCAACGAAAATGTCCAGATGCCGGGAAACATGAACGGCCAGATGCCGGGAAACATGAACGGCCAGATGCCGGGCAACGGAAATACACAGATGCCCGGACATTGGTTCGGAACAACAGATGATAATACAAATAGCTCAACTGATGGGATGAACGGCGGGTTCTCCGCTCCCTGGCAAGGTAATCCTGCTGGTGGATCAGCTGACGGAAGCTTCCAGGACGGAACGCAGAGCGAAATCTCTCAGGAAACAACACCCGGTGGAAGCTTCCAGGGAACATCACAGGGCGGTAACCCGCCTGAAGGAAAACCCGGCAATCCGGGTAACGGACATGGCTTCGGCGGCTCTTCCAATGTGTCTTACACAGCTGTGGAAACTATCAGCTCTGATACCACGGAATCGGGAAAGACTGTTACTTCGGAAACCGCCGATGAGTCGGCATTGCTCGTGACAGGCGGGACTGTGACCGAGAACGGGCTGACCGTTAAGAAGACCGGTTCTTCAAACGGCGGAGACAGCTGCAACTTCTATGGGCAAAATGCGGCGATACTCGCAAAGGACGGCGCTGTCCTGTATATAAACGGTGCGGATATCTATTCGAACGCAAGCGGTGCCAACGGAGTATTCTCCTATGGCGGAAACGGCGGCAGAAACGGTGCCGCCGGTGATGGGACTACCGTGTATATATCGGATTCAACGATCGTGACTGAGGGTAACGGAAGCGGCGGTATCATGACTACCGGCGGCGGAACTACGTATGCCTCCAATCTGTCTGTTACGACTTCAGGTCAGTCATCGGCTGCTATCAGAACTGACCGCGGGGGCGGAACAGTGACCGTGGACGGCGGTACCTACACGACCAACGGACTTGGTTCTCCGGCAATATATTCTACAGCGGATATCACAGTTAAAAATGCCGAGCTGATCTCTACTCTGTCCGAAGGCGTTGTGATAGAGGGTAAAAATACTGTAACGCTTGAAAATGTAAATCTTACTACGAATAACACAAAAACAAACTCGAACGCAACACATTATGACTCGATCTTCATGTACCAGTCGATGTCAGGAGACGCGGACAGCGGAACCTCAGTTTTCAGCATGACCGACGGATCGATAACCAATATGAACGGCGAGGTATTTCACGTAACTAATACAAACGCCGTGATAAACCTGAAGAATGTGGAGATAACCAACAAAGATGCCGATAACACCCTGATCACCGTTACGAATGACGGGTGGAGCGGTTCGGATAATATCGCAACTGTAAACGCCGACTCGCAAAAGCTTGCCGGAAGCATCATAGTCAGCAATACCGCGGTAAAAGACAGCAAAAGCTCGAAGCTGACGCTGAATCTGACCGGCTCCTCCGTATTTGAGGGAAACATTAATACCGACGAAGCAGACAGAGGCACAGTGGATGTGAGCATAGACGAAGGTTCCGTATGGAAGCTTACCGCCGATTCCTACGTTGATTCGGTAACGGGAAAAGGACAGATAGATTACAACGGACATACACTGTATGTGGGAGATGAAGCATACACATCCGACAAGCCGGTTAGCAGTTCTGACAGCACCGGGGGACAATTATCCTCTGGCTCAAATAAAGAAACCTCTATTAAAATCGCGAAAAAAACGATCAGTGCTGACGCGCTTGAATCCTCCTCGAAATCCTACTACGCTGTAAAGAATCTGAACGGCGGGACAGTTTCGGTGGACAGGTATTATAAAAACGCCTCCGACTACATCTCAGTGTCCTCAAAGGGAAAGATTACCGTGAAAAAGGGAACGCCGGCTGGAGTGTATAAAGTAAAGGTTAAGGTTACCGCTGCTGATGGTTCAACGATAACCAAAATGATCCGGATCAAGGTAAAATAAAAGAACTTTGAATAATCCGCTTCAGGGTGTATAATCAGTTCATGCAGATCTATGGAGGTGTGTATGAGCAGGATACTTGTAGTAGATGATGAAGCAGACATAGTCAGTCTGATCGAAAGATACGCGCTGAGGGAAGGTTATGAAGTGGAAACGGCCTCTGATGGTCTGGAGGCCGTCGAAGCGTGTAAAAATACGGATTATGACTGTATAGTCATGGATGTTATGATGCCGGAAGTGGACGGTTTTTCAGCTGTGAAAAAGATACACGCTGTCAGGGATATTCCCGTGATCATGCTGTCAGCAAAAGGAACCGAATTTGACAAGCTGTTCGGTTTTGAGGTGGGCGTGGATGATTATGTGACCAAGCCCTTCTCCCCCAAAGAGCTCATGGCAAGGATAAATGTGGTGATAAAGAGACATGCGGCTGCAGCTGCCGATAATCCGACCGTCACCGGGCACACGGGGGATGAAGGGCGTTATATGGACTTTGGCGGTATAAGGATCGATACTTTAGGTCATAATGTTTATGTTGATGATAAAAAGACTGACCTGACCTCCAAAGAATACTCGATACTTCTGTATCTGATGAAGAACCGCGGTATTGTTCTGACCAGGGATCAGATACTGAACGAGGTCTGGGGATATGATTATTTCGGTGAAGACAGGATCGTTGATGCTCAGATGAAGCTGCTGCGCGGCAAACTGGGGTCATGCAGGGATCGGATACAGACCATCCGGGGAACGGGGTACAAATTTGAAGACTAAAACAAGAACCTTTAAAGCCAAGCTTTGGATATATTTCGCGCTGTTTACCGCATTTATTTTCATTATTCTGTGGCTTCTGCAGACCGTTTTTCTGCAGGGGTTTTATAACAGTATGCTCATTGCGGACACTAAGGAAGCAGCCGAAGAAATACTAAGCAGTGGCACAAAGCCGGATGTAGAAAAAAGAATTGATACAATAGCGAGAAAAAATTCGCTTCTGGTCGTAGTCGCCGATAAAGAGGGAAATGTGATCTACGGCTCGGATGAATTTAAGGACAAGCACACGAAGAAACCTCCGGAAGATCCGGCAAATGCTGTCCCCCAAAATCCGGCAAAGGGTACATCTTCGGACCAGCCTGCGAAAAAACCTCCTGAAGACGCGGAGGCAGATACTCCCTCAGATCCGGCACCGAAAAATAAACCGGAGGATGCCGGATCAACTGCCGGTAAAAGCAGTTACCGTACACTGCCCGATGATTATTCCGAGATTCTGGGTATTCTTGAAACGAAGGAAAGCGGATATGCGGAGCGTGTAACAGAAGACTATTATGTATTTGCGTCATATATAGATTACCATGGACAGGAAGACAGGGTAGTCCTGTATTTAAGCTCACCCCTGAATGCGGTCGGCGCATCGGTGTCCATACTGCAGAAGATACTTGCCTTGGTAACTGTCCTTTCGTTAGCTGCGGGCTTTGTTCTTTCATGGTTCATTGCAAGAAAATTTTCAAAGCCGGTGGATACTCTCTGTGAAAAAGCAGAACAGCTCGGTGAAAATGAGTATTCTTCCGAATACAGGGAAGGCTTCTGCTCCGAATTGGACAGGCTGAACGGGACGCTTGACAGGACACATGAGAAACTGAAAGTCTCTCGTGATTTTCAGATGCAGCTGCTTTCCAACGTATCGCACGATCTGCGGACACCGCTTACCATGATCAAGGGTTATGCGGAGATGATCCGCGATATCTCGTGGGAGGATCCGGCTGCCATGAAGGAAGATATCCAGGTGGTCATAAAGGAGGCAGACAGACTGAATGCTCTGGTAAACGAGATCCTTGAGTATTCTGAGCTTCAGGCGGACGGGGTACGAACAGATTTCGAGGATTTTGATCTGAGCGGAATTGTTACGAACGCAGCGGAAAGATTTGAACAGTTATCCAGACCGGACAATGTCGTGATCGAAAAGAATATAGAGCCGGGAATCATGATCAACGGAGCTTCCTCACTTATTGAACGTGTTCTTTACAATCTCATGGATAATGCGGTAAGGCATACCGGAGACGGAAGACGTATAAGCGTCGGATTGGTGAAAAAGGATGGCAGGGCTGTCCTTAAGGTTCAGGATTACGGAGAAGGGATCCCGGCCGATGAAATAGGCCATATCTGGGAGCGGTATTATACTTCCAGACAGAGGCAGAGCAAAGGAGTTTCCGGCCTTGGTCTTGCCATCGTCAGACAGATAGTCGGGATGCACGGTGGAACGTGTCTGGCTGAGTCCGGGGAGGGCAAAGGCTGTACATTTACGATCGAACTGAAGGCTCTTGGCTGAAAGCGAAAAATAATTATTGACAAGATGGAGGGAGGGATATATAATACCTACTAACATAGTAGGCAAAAGGAGAAACGTGAAAATGAGCAAATTGATTTACCTTGATAATGCGGCAACGACTCGCGTCAGACCGGAGGTTCTCGATGCGATGCTGCCGTATTTTTGTGAGGAATACGCAAATCCCTCCAGCGCGTACGCTTTCGCCGGGCGGACGGCGGCAAAGGTGTACGAGGCGCGGGAAACCATAGCCGGGGTGCTGGGCTGCAAGGCCAAGGAGCTGTATTTTACCGCGGGCGGCAGTGAGTCAGACAACTGGGCGATCAAAGGAGTCGCAGACGCTTACGCCGCAAAGGGCAGGCACATCATAACCACGAAGATCGAACACCATGCTGTGCTGCACACCTGCGAATTTATGGAGAAGCATGGATTTGAGGTCACGTATCTGCCGGTAGACAAATCCGGTCTGGTCCACCCTGAGGAACTGGAAAAAGCCATCAGACCTGATACGGTGCTGGTATCTGTCATGTTCGCCAATAATGAGATCGGTACGATAGAGCCGATAGCGAGGCTGGGGCAGATCGCTCACGATCACGGAGCATATTTTCACACCGATGCGGTACAGGCTTTCGGCCACGTGCCTGTCAATGTGGATGAGATGAATATCGATCTGCTGTCGGCAAGCGCCCATAAGCTGAACGGGCCGAAAGGCGTGGGGCTGCTTTATGTCAGGTCGGGTGTGAAGCTTTCCAACCTGATACACGGAGGTGCGCAGGAACTTGGGAAGCGCGCGGGAACGGTCAACGCGCCCGGCATCATAGGATTTGCGAAAGCTGTTGAACTGGCATCAGCCGATATGGCTAAAACCATAAGCTACGAGACGGAATTAAGGGACAGGTTGATAAAGCGGGTTCTGGAAGAGATTCCGTACACGATAGTCAACGGTGACCTGAAAAACAGGTTATCCAATAATGTCAATTTCTGCTTCAGATTTGTTGAGGGCGAGTCGCTGCTCATACTCCTTGACCAGAACGGGATCTGCGGTTCATCCGGATCCGCGTGTACCTCGGGATCCCTTGATCCCTCGCACGTGCTCCTGGCTATAGGACTTCCCCATGAGATAGCGCATGGATCACTGAGACTTACGCTGTCAACGGATACCACCGCAGAGGATATCGATTACACGGTGGAGAAGCTGAAGACCATCATAGAACGCCTCAGGTCCATGTCACCGCTCTATGAGGATTTCGTAAAAAAGAACAATAAGGCATAAGAGAGCATAATTAAGCAAGATCGATCGGAGGTTAAATCATGAGTCAGGTAACAGAATACAGCAGTAAGGTAATGGATCATTTTTCAAATCCCAGAAACGTGGGTGAGATAGAGAACGCCTCGGGAGTCGGGACTGTAGGCAACGCCAAGTGCGGGGATATCATGAGGATGTATCTGGATATTGATGATGAACAGGTAGTCCGTGACGCAAAGTTCAAGACTTTCGGATGCGGCGCGGCCATCGCCACGAGTTCCATGGCCACAGAGCTGGTAAAGGGCAAGAGCGTGCAGGAGGCTATGAGCGTGACCAATAAGGCGGTCATGGAGGCTCTGGACGGGCTTCCGTCTGTCAAGGTGCACTGTTCGCTGCTGGCTGAGCAGGCGATACACGCCGCTTTGTGGGATTACTCCCAGAAGAACGATATCACGATCGAAGGCTTAAAGCCCCCGGTCAACGATATTGACGAAACTGAAGAGTTTTATAAGATGCAGAGCGGGGAATAGGGAAAAAATTTTTTTGATAAAAACCTATTGACATAGTAGGCTGGTGATGATATAGTGTCAGAAATCACTTTTAAGGACACGGCTTATGGAACAGGACTGCAGGTTGAATACGAAAATGCTGCATGGGGGCAGCGGGCAAGGCTACGGCAACAGGGAGATACTGCCGCCGATTTCCCAGGTAACGGCATTTGCGTATGACAATATGGAAGAACTGGAAAAGGTATTCGCCCACAAGAGTATGGGATATGCGTATACCAGGATAGGAAATCCCACTCTGGCGGCCTTTGAAAGCAAGATCAATGAACTGGAAGGCGGCATTGGAGCGGTTTGTTGCAGCAGCGGTATGTCAGCTATCTCGACAGCTCTTATCAACATATGTTCCAGCGGAGATGAGATCATAGCTGGAAGCGGGCTTTACGGAGGGACGATAGATCTTTTTCATGATCTTGAGAAGTTGGGAATACATACGGTATTTGCCAGGACTCTCGACAGGGAATCGATATCCCGGCTGATAACGCCTAAGACCCGCGCCGTATTCGGAGAACTGATCAGCAATCCTTCCCTTAACGTGCTGGACATAAGCGAGGCAGCTGCGGCAGCTCACGAATCGGGAGTTCCCCTGATCGTGGATTCCACTACCGCTACGCCCTATATCGCCGCTCCGATCTCATTCGGCGCGGATATAGTTATACACAGTACCTCGAAGTATATAAACGGAGGCGGAAACGCCATCGGCGGCATCATAGTGGACGGGGGCCGCTTTTCATGGGATTTTGAACGACATATGGCTCTTTCTGAATTTAAAAAATATGGAAAAAGGGCATTCCTGATACGGCTGCGTACAGACCTGTGGGAAAACTTAGGCGGCTGCATGGCTCCCATGAACGCTTATCTTTCATTTATCGGGGCGGATACTCTGGGGCTTCGCATGGAGCGGATTTGTGAAAATGCAGATGCGCTGGCGCGGGCGCTTGACGGGGAGGATGACATCACAGTGAATTATCTGACCCTGGAATCCCATCCATGTCATAGATATGTGGACACTCAGCTGGGCGGACACGGCGGCGGGATACTTAATTTCCGGACGGGTTCGAAGGAAAGGGCGTTTAAGATCATCAACAGCTTAAAATACGCCATGATAGCCAGCAACATTGGTGATCTTAGAACTTTGGTGATACACCCCGCTTCTACGCTGTACATACGTTCCGGCAGGGAGGAAATGGAAGCCGCGGGCGTATTTGACGATACCGTGCGTGTCAGCGTCGGTATAGAGGACAAAGAGGATCTGATCGCGGATTTTCTGCGGGCAGTACGGGAGAGCAGGGTTAATTAGAACGGAGATTTTTAAATGGCCGGATGGGTAAACGAGAGTACACCTCTGCGCATTCCTGACGAGGTGAAGCAAAGGATAAAGAGACACGCCGAACAGGTGTATCCGGCAGAAAGCTGCGGGCTGCTGCTGGGGAAAAGCGGGGATCATGCAGGATCGCTGATCCGGGAATATTTTGAACTTGAAAATGAATGTCCGGTGCCTGATCATACCGGTCATTATGAGATAGATCCCTTGAAGCTGTATGAGTATGAAAGCAAATTTCGTGAAAAGGGGCTTGAAATAGTCGGATTTGCCCATTCACATCCCGATGCGCCGGCATATCCTTCACAGGAGGATTACGCTGATATGCTGCCGGGCATGATATATCTGATAACCGGAGTGAGCGGGGGAAACGCTAAGGTGATACAGGCCTGGGTGAAGGAAAACACTTATTAGGGTCAATTTATCAGGAGCATAAGGAAAAACCTGATCATCACCGGCCAGACAAGGAGTACTTAGAACATGAGAGTCATTATTTCAGCAACACTGAGGTCTTTTTTCGACCGGACAGGTGAAACACAGATAGAGGGAAATACTGTAGGGCAGATCCTTCAAAAGCTGACCGATGAGTATCCTGAGGCAAAGAAGGGACTTTATGGAGAAGACGGGAGGCTGAGACGGTTTATACGCATTTATGCCGATGAAGAAGATTATACGGATGAATCTAAGCATGTGCTGCCTCTGGATGGAGTAAAACAGCTCCTGCTTTTGCCTTTGATTGCGGGGGGCTCGCCGGAACAGTCCATTATTTCCGATGAACGCCGCAAGGAGGTCTCTCTTGATGACAAGGAGATCGAGAGATTCGGTAAACATCTGCTCCTGCGCGAGATCAGCGTGAAGGGGCAGAAAAAGATCAAGGCATCGAAGGTAGCGGTGATCGGGGCGGGAGCATTAGGATCTCCTGTGATACAGTATCTGGCTGCGGCGGGTGTCGGAACCATAAAGGTGATCGATCCTGACCTTGTGGAATCCGGGAATCTCCAGAGCCAGGTGATACACGGGCTTAAAGACATAAAGCGTCCCAAGGCGGCTTCAGCAAAGGATACCGTCAGAAATATCGATCGTAATATAAATGTGATAGCCGAACCCACACGGCTCACGGCAGATAACGCTTTGGAGCTCATCGAGGGTTACGATCTGGTGATCGACTGTACCAATAATTATAAATCCAGATATCTGATCAATGACGCGTGCGTCCTGTCAGGAATTCCGGTTGTTTTCGGCTCTATATACCAATACGAGGGAGAGGTCAGCATATTCGGATATCAGAACGGTCCGTGCCTAAGATGTGCCTTTCCGGAGCCGCCGGAACCGGGACTGGTACCGACCTGCGCGGAAGGGGGAACCATCAGCCCCCTCGGCGGGATCATCGGAAGTATTCAGGCAAACGAGGCCTTAAAACTCATCATAGGTATCGGCGAACATCTTTCAGGCAGGATGCTTACGGTTGACACGCTGGGACTTCGCTCCAGCCTCGTGAAGATAAAAAAAGATTGCAATTGTCCAGTATGCGGGGATTCACCGATCATAACCGATGTCAATGATTTTGATTATGAGGAATTCTGCGGACTTAACGCAGATGAAAACGAAATCCCGGTTGATGGTCTTGAACCCGAAGAGCTGGCCCGCCGCATTGAGAGCAATGATCCGCCTACGATAGTCGATGTTAGGGAACCCCATGAAAGAGCCATAGTCAAGTTTCCTCATGCTCTTATCATACCTATCGGGCAGCTTGCCCGCAGACAGAAGGAGCTTGATCCTTCGAAGGATACAGTGTTTATCTGTAAATCCGGCAAGCGCAGTATACTTGCGATAAACACACTGCGTGAAGCAGGCTTTACCGGTCAGATGTATAACTTAAAGGGCGGAATGGACGCCATGAAGGATATCATATTCTCCAATGAGCACGGAGGACTGTAAGAGTTGTAAAGAGACAGATGCTGTAATAAGTATATGAATGATACAGGGCTGTTTGCTTGGCAATGTTACAGCAAATCGTGATGTGTATGCAGGCCCGTCAGGGCTGAAAATATTCAAAATTTATAAGGAGGACCATGAAAAATGGCAAAGGAAACCGAAAGTAAAGCAGATCAGATCAATGCGCTGGGCGCGAACGCGGCGTATAATTTAGCGAACGTCACCAAGACGAAACCCCAGTTCGGCGCGCTAACCCCGAAGTGGCTGACGAAATTCCTTGAATTCAAAGGACTTGAGACCGGCATTTTCAGGGTAAACAAGGTAGTTGAGGGTGAGACTCCTCTGGATGTTTTATGCAGCCAGACCAAGAAATCGGACATTATTCCCCAGGGATACGTGGAATACGAGACTGAGCCCAGGGAATACAGGCTGAATTCCATTTCCACGATCATCAATATCAATACCGCGATCGAGGATGTATACAGCGTGCCCTACGATCAGGTTCAGGAACAGCTGGGGCTCGCTATCGAATCGCTGCGCGAGCGTCAGGAAAGCCAGCTGATCAACAATGATGATTACGGTCTGCTCAAGAACATAGCTGATTCGCAGCGTATCCAGACCAGGAACGGCGCTCCCACGCCTGACGATCTCGATGAGCTGATCACAAAGGTGTGGAAAGAGCCCTCATTCTTCCTGGCTCATCCCAGAGCTATCGCGGCTTTTGAAAGAGAGTGCACAAAGAGGGGCGTTCCGCCGGTAGTTGTTAATATCGCAGGTGGCAATTTCCTTACCTGGAGAGGCATACCTGTGGTTCCTACAGACAAGCTCTTAGTAGACGGACTCAAGAATCCGGTTTCACAGAGCGGCAAGACCAACATCCTGCTTATCCGTACCGGAGAGGCCAAGCGCGGTGTTATCGGTCTGTTCCAGGCAGGACTCAAGAATGAGCATTCAAGAGGCCTTTCGGTAAGATTCAGAGGGATCGATGACAAGGGAGTTGCTTCATATCTGCTTTCACTGTACTGCTCAGCAGCCATTCTGGCTGATGACGCGATCGCAGTGCTCGAAGATGTGGAGGTAGGAGAATACTATGATTACGACTAATCCATATGCCGTAAGCGAGGAAGCGTTGGGACTGCCGAGCGCTGCTGAGCTGACCGCCCTGGCAAATGAACTGTTCCCGGATTTTGTGAGATCGGGAGCAGTAACGCCGGGAATCAGTCCCGGGAGCGCGTCCGAGTCGGCCGGAGTGACGCAGAACCTGGCCGGCGCAGAGGCGTTTCCTGAATATGCCGGAGTATCGGATACATATCCTGCTGTGACATATCCGGCCGGAGATGTCGGGTATGCCGGCGAGCCCATAGTTCCTGTCGTAGAAGGTTATTCTTTCGGGACGGAAAGCATCCCGAAGTTTAACGAGTACCTTGTTGCGGGCGGTGAGCCGGTGTCTCACGAAAACGCAGCCTCAAGGACAGAGACCTCAGAAGCGGGCGGGAGCAGGAACTTCGCCGCAAAAGCATCGTCCGGGCAGGATGCTGCAGCGGATGCGGCAAATACGGACTTCGACTGGGAGCATCCGTTTGCGTATGGTGAGCAGACGCAGGTTTCCCAAGGCTACTCACCCAGGGTTCAGTCCAAAACGCAGGCGGCTGAATACGACCGAAGGCTTGACGTGCCGACCTCGCTTGGCGGCGACGGTGTGAAGCATACCCTAAAGCCTTCCGAAGAGGGTACGACCAGGGATGATTCCATACGTATCGGCAGCAGGACTCTGGCTCAGATAAGAGATGATTTTCCGATCCTGAAAGAACGTATAAACGGTAATCCGCTGGTATGGCTGGATAATGGGGCGACTACCCAGAGACCCCGTCAGGTGATAGACAGGCTGACCTATTATTTTGAACATGAAAACAGTAACGTCCACAGAGGAGCGCACAGCCTTGCGGCACGTTCCACGGATGCCTATGAGTCTGCAAGGGACATAGTCAGGGACTTTATAGGCGCGCCTTCTTCCGAGGAAATCGTCTTTGTAAGGGGTACGACCGAAGGTATCAACCTGGTCGCAAATGCTTTTGTTAAACCTCAGCTGCAGCCGGGCGACGAGATCATCGTTTCGATCCTCGAGCATCATGCCAATATAGTGCCCTGGCAGCTGATAGCCGAAAAGACCGGAGCTGTTATCAAGGTGATACCCTGCGATGAGACCGGGCAGCTCATCCTGCCGGAATATGAAAAGCTGTTCACGAAGAGGACGAGATTCGTAGCTGTTACCCATGTTTCAAACGTACTGGGAACAGTTACTCCGATCGAAGAGCTGATAGCCATTGCTCACAGGCATGGAGTAAGGATACTCATAGACGGCGCGCAGTCGGTTGCGCATATACCGGTGAGCGTATCCGCTCTGGATGCCGATTTCTTCGTTTTTTCGGGTCATAAGGTATTCGCTCCTACGGGGATCGGTGTGGTTTATGGCAAGAGGGAACTCCTGGAAGCTGCTGAGCCATATCATGGCGGCGGCAACATGATCGCGGACGTTAGCTTTGAAAGAACCATATACAACGATATTCCCAACAAATTCGAAGCCGGTACCGGAAGTATTGCCGACGCGGTAGGCCTGGGAGCAGCCCTTACATATCTGTCGGAGATAGGGATGCCCTGTGTGTACAGATGGGAGCATGAGCTTTTACAGTATGCCATGAAGGAAATGAGACGGATCCCGGGTCTTACACTGATCGGGACTGCTCTTAACAAGGCGTCCGTACTGTCATTTAAACTGGATGGTTATTCCGATGAGGAAGTGGGTAAACGCCTGGACAGTTACGGAATCGCTGTTCGTACCGGTCATCACTGCGCGCAGCCAGTGCTCAGGCACTTTGGGTATGAGGGTTCGGTCAGACCGACACTTGCGTTATATAACTCACCCGATGACATCGACGCGTTGGTGAAGGTATTGAGGACATTCGCCTGATCCTGGTATCATCATATGAGCGAACATAAACCCAGTACATCGATTCTTAAATAACTGGACCGAATGCTTGCCTGCTTATCCCGATAGCACACGCCTGAAAGCCTCGCCGTAGCCCGCTACGTCTGCGTTTTCAGACATGTACTCTCGGGCAAGCATTCGGCGCATTAGTCC
>JAILRI010000099.1 GCA_024698555.1 Lachnospiraceae bacterium | reverse complement strand
ACAGAATACGGCAAAAGGAACAGGAAGACCATGGATCAGCTGCTGGTAAACAGCACTTTGGCTGACTATTACAGGACCATCGGCGAGACGGAACGCGCTGTTGACTACTACGCGCAGGCGCTGGAGCTTTCCAAGAACCGTGCCAATGAGCTGAAACAGGTCCAGCTGAACATTCATAAGATCTTGAAGAATGCCGATTCTTCAATAAGCAAGCTCAACAAAAAGGTAATTGAGACTGAGGACCGCGCCAACAAAGATCCCATGACCAAGCTGCTGAACCGTTCTGCAATGCTGAAAGTCAGCGAGGAGTTCATCGAAAAGGCGGCAAAGAACAAAGAAAAGATCGGTGCCATCTTCATTGATGTCGATTATTTCAAGGAGTGCAACGATATCTACGGGCATGCCAAAGGTGACGAGATTATAAAAGAAGTGGCTCATGCTTGCCAGAAGGAAGAATCCGAACAGGTTCGCTTCGCCCGTTACGGTGGTGATGAATTCCTGGGCCTCACCTGTGGGCTCGAGGACGGCGCGGTTACCGAGATCGCTCGCAGGATATGTTCGCGTATTCGAAAAGCCGATATCCCGAACCGTAAGAACCCGAACGGTCACAGGGTTACGCTCTCCGTCGGTATAGTAAATGTAAAAGTTACAAAGAAAACTGACACGATCATCCAGATTGCAAACTATGCGGACAAAGCCGTCTATTATTCTAAAAATGCGGGTAAGGACTGCATACATCTGCTGGACTACGAGTGCAGGAATGCAAAAAGCAAGGATGATCCGTTTGTGAAGATTGAGTTTTGATCATACAAATTCGGGAAATAGAGGTTTTAGCCGGTCGTAAGGTGAAGAAAAATGAGATTTCATACTGTTGGCGGAGATACAGGTTTTTAACTACCGTTTGTTCTTTTACCCCATATTTAAATGTGACGAGTATTACTTTGATGAATTGCAGGTGCCGGCTCTCATGAAGGAGTACGAGGCCGCGATTGACAGCTTGTATGTATATGACGATGGGGTGGTTAAGGGCTTCATAAAGATTGAAGGCACTTATATAGCGAGACTGTTCGTGGAACCTGTTCTTCAAAACTGCTCTATCGGTTCGCAATTGCTGGAATATGCTACAAAAGAACACAACGCAGACCATCTTTAGATATTATGAATGATATCTATAAAAATTCAGGGGGATTTATGAAGATATTGGTTCTTAACGGTTCGCCGAAAAAGAAGAGCGATACATTCAGGCTAACAGATGCTTTTCTGAAGGGACTGAACTATGATAACAAACACGAGGTCACTGTTGTTGATGTAATAGACAAGAAGATTGCGCCCTGCAGAGGGTGTTTTGACTGCTGGCAGAAAATGGATGGGCATTGTGTGATACAGGATGATCAAAATGAGATACTTGACCTGTATCGGGATTCTGATGTCATTATTTGGAGTTTTCCTCTATACTGCTATGGAATGCCTTCGCATCTGAAAGCTGTGCTTGACCGTACGATCCCGCTCGTAAAAATGAGAATGGTACAATTGCCGGATGGAACTGTCAGACATGAAGCGCTGGCTGATTTCTCGAAAATTCATACTATAGTTATTTGTGGATGTGGATTCCCTGATTGGGAAGGCAATTTTGATGGTCTGAAAGTTATGTGCAGAAACTGTTTTGGCAACCTGAATGTGGTATGTGTTCCGGAAACGCCGCTTCTAAATGTGCCGCAGGCGGCAATTGTTGCAGAACCCTTACTTGAACGCTTTAAAAAAGCCGGTGAGGAATATGGAGCTACACTGACTCTCTCGCCTGAAACAATAACAGAATTGGAAAGACCTATGATCTCTGCCGAAGAGTATATTCGAAACGTAAATGGTAATTAATTATCTTGTTGCTAAATCAGGTTTTGCAGAGCATCGCTTTAGTTTCTGCAGTGCTATGGAGAAGTATATGAAACTTAAAATCGCATTTTTACAGCTTCTTCCGACTGGAAGTTTGAAAGAAAACCTTGAGAAGGGAATCAAAGCCTGAACGGCATCTCTTATCAAAGCATTTGCGGAAGGCGCGGCTGCATCCGGCAATGAAGTCCGTGAAGCGTACATTCAGGTCACGGGTAATGTAAGGAAGAATTATTATGGCATCTAGTATTATTCATCTTGCAATAACTAACGAATTAACAAAGAAGTACGAATTTAAAGATATAGCCAGACTTAAGTTTGGTGCATGCCTGCCGGATGCCGGAAAAGGTAATTCAAGCCATCTGAAAAAATCTATCTGGGGCGGAAATAAGAAGGTCTATGACTTTGAGTACTTCAGACTAAAGTTTGGAGACCTCATGTGGTCAGATGATCTTTATCTTGGATATTATCTTCATCTTATTCAGGATATTTGCTTCAGACATTTTGTGTATGACAAGTACGGATGGAATCCTACGATTCCGGGAAATGTTGAAAGGCTGCATAATGACTATGCGATAATAAATCATTATGTGGCTGTTAAATATGGTTTGGCTAATGACCTTGTAATACCCGGGGGCTTTGATAAAGAGGCAATCTGTGAGATATGCGAGTACGATACCCGGCGATTAATGATGAATATGGAGAGCTTCTTTAATGACGTAAAGGATGAAGAAATCTTCTTTTTTACAAGGGAAATGGCTGATGAGTACATTTCTGAGGCCGTGGAGTATTGCATGAAAGAACTCAGGGCATTGGATGGGGAAGGTACACCGATTGAAAGCTATGAAAACGCCTGGGATAACAACACTTATTCACTCCTCGAGACGACGCAAAACACCAGAGACCTTGGCGGATATAGGATCGATGGAACAGAAGAGTATACCAAGAATGGCAGGATAGTTAGGAGCGATGCTGTAGTATATCCTTCAGAAAAAGACATCGGTTTTTTTCGTGAAACATGTATCACGACAATCATCGATTTAAGGTGCAAAGAAGAAGTGGGAAGAAAGCCTCATGGTCTTTGTGATGTGGATGGGGTTGATTATCACAATCTTTCTATTTATGAAGGCAGCGGTATTCCTGAGAGTGTAGAGGCTGTTCCTGAAAGCTACTTCAAAATTGCGCATGATCCTAATATGACAAATGTATTTAGGACAATTGCAAAAGCAAAAGGCGGAGTGTTATTTGGATGCAGTGCCGGAAAGGACAGATCCGGAGTAACAGCAGCTTTGCTTCTTTGGATTTGCGGAGTCCGCAAAAGCGATATTGTCTATGATTACATGCGGACGAAGGATTACTGCAAAGAACGATTTGAATTGATTCGACAGCATTTTCCGGATATAGATATGAACATCGTCATTCCGAATGAGAATAATATGTATTCTTTTATGGATATGATTGAGAAGGAGTATGGCTCTGTTAGCAGGTATTTCACAGCAATCGGAATAGATGGGGAAATGCAGATTAAGATAAGAAGAAAGCTGATGTAGAGGATGCAAAGGATTGGTATTGCATTATCATGGTAAGTATTATGAGACTTGCGACTATAAGTGTGTTGAAGGAGGATCATTATCATGGAACCCACAATGGAAGAAAAACTTAAAGCTTGTATCGCATTATGCGAGGAGGGTGACCCGGAAATGTGCGCGTTTCTCGGGAAAGAATTCTATTACGGCATAAACATACCCCAGGATCTTGACCGTGCCCTGCGCTATCTGACAGTCGCGGCAGAAAGCGGAGACGCGATTTCACAGTTTACTTTAGGTTTTATGTACTGGTCAGGCAGAGGAACGGAGCCGGATATCGATAAAGCGTATGAACTGTTTTTTAAGGCGTCTGAGCAGAATATTCCTGAAGCGATGTACAACGTCGCAAAGATCCTTCTTACAAAGGATTACGAAAAGAATAAAGACGAGGCGGTGGGATGGCTCAGGCGATCGGCAAACGCCGGATACGATGCGGCATATGATATGCTTTCAGATTTGGAGGAGGAATCAGACTAATTCCGGAATAGACGGGGGGATGAGGGGAATTATACCGTGCCTGCTGTTTAATGCAGCCTGGGCGCTGATCCTTTGTATTTATATAAGCGAAGTTAAGGCCAGATGCAAACTGTATGCGCTTTCTTTACAGCAGGGCGTGCCTTATGAACAATTTCATCAAAAAAATTCCCGGCAGGTGGAACAGCGATGTTTGCACTGCTTGCAATGGCCGGAGATCTCGGAGGAAGTATAGGACCGGCCATTGTCGGCAGCGTTACACAGTATGCTGGTGATAATATCAGGGCAGGAATGGGAGTTGGACTCGTTTTTCCGATAGTGCTTGTTATAATGCTTGTTTTAATGAACAGGTCGACAGTAGGAAATGCTCATAGCCGGAAATCTGATTGCTGATGATACATAAAACTGGAATAATATTCTGAAAAATAGTTGACAAGCTCGGCCAATAGTGTTAGTCTTGCCATAATAACTTTTGAAAGGAGCTCTTCATGATGCATTTTAACGCAGTCGTGTATACATACGTCGTCGTCACCATGCTCGTCAATGTGGATGGTGTTGTTAACGTGTGCCATATACCGATTGCAGAGAAGAGTTGATTTCAGAGTATATAATCAAAATGTATATGCTGACCGCTTATCTTTGCAGGATAGGCGGTCTTTTTATATGTGCGTGATATCCGTCCGTCCACAAAGATGATCGTCGAAAGCAGGAAGGAGAAAACATTATGTTAGCAAAGAAGTACAATGCGGCCGAATCAGAAGCAAAATGGCAGGAATTCTGGCAGGAAAAAGGAATCTACAGGTTTTCAAACGAGTCGAAAGCGCCGGTTTATTCGATAGATACGCCGCCGCCCACAGTTAACGGAAGGATCCATATCGGGCATATTTTCTCTTATTCTCAGGCCGAAGTAATGGCCAGATATAAAAGGATGAAGGGCTTCAACGTATTCTATCCCTTCGGATTTGATGATAACGGTCTTCCGACAGAACGTCTTGTTGAGAATACTCATGGCATAAAGGCCCACGAAACCACCAGGGAGCATTTTACCGAACTGTGTCTGGGCGAGACAAAAGAACTTGAAAAACAGTTTAAAAAGCTCTTTATTTCCGCAGGTTTCAGCTGTGACTGGGAACATGAATACTCGACGATCAGTCCCAAGGCCCAGAAAACTTCGCAGAAATCATTTATCGACCTTTACAGAAAGAAAAAGGTATATTTTTCCAAGGCTCCCGCTCTGTGGTGCCCCGAATGTCAGACAGCCATTGCCCAGGCAGAGCTTGAAACAAAAGAGATCCCGTCACTGTTTAATTATCTGAAATTCTTTATTGACGGGGAAGATGACAAATACGTTGAGATCGCGACTACAAGGCCCGAACTGCTTGCCGCCTGTCAATGCATTTTCATTCATCCCGATGATGAGAAAAACAGGCATCTTCTCGGAAAGAGCGTACGTGTTCCGTTGTTTGATCTTACCGTTCCGGTACTTGAGGACGATAAAGTTGAACCCGGAAAGGGATCCGGAATTGTTATGTGCTGTACCTTCGGAGATCTGACCGACCTTGAGTGGTACAAGAAGCATAACCTCTCCTTTAAAGAGGCTATCCTGCAGAACGGAACCATGTCGGAAATATGCGGGAAATATGCGGGAATGAGTATTTTGGAAGCGCGCCAGGCGATGATCGGCGATCTAAAGGAACAGGGTTACATGATACGGCAGGAGGAGATCGCTCATAACGTTGCCACACATGAGCGGTGCGGTACTCCGATGGAAATAACCATTAAGAAACAGTGGTTCATAGACATTTTATCAAACAAGGAAGATTACTTAAAAGCCGGAGACAGAATTAACTGGTACCCCGCGCATATGCAGGCCAGATACTCAAACTGGGTTGAAAATCTTGAGTGGGACTGGTGCATCTCAAGACAGCGTTATTTCGGTGTTCCTTTCCCTGTGTGGTATTGCAGAAGCTGCGGTGCCGTTAACGTACCCGAGATCGATGATCTTCCTGTAAATCCGCTTACAGACAGGCCGAAGAAACCCTGTTCATGCGGTTGTTCGGATTTTGAACCCGAAAAGGATATCATGGATACCTGGGCTACTTCGTCGGTAACTCCTCTGATCAATCTTGACTGGTATGATGAGAACGCTTTCAGAAAGGAAATGGCTCCGATGAGCCTGCGGCCCAATGCGCATGATATCATCCGCACATGGGACTTCTATACGATCGTTAAAAGCCTGTATCACACCGGAATGATTCCGTGGAAAGATGTAATGATATCGGGACACGTTATGGCTTCAAAAGGAGAAAAGATCAGCAAGAAAAAGGGGAATTCCTCAATGGAGCCCGCCGAGCTCATAGAAAAATTCTCTGCCGATGTTGCAAGGCTGTGGACTTCTTCGGGCAGTCTCGGAAATGATATCGTTTTCTCGGAAGAGGAGTTTAAAAATGCCGGTAAACTGATCAATAAGATATACAATGCGGCCAAATTTGTGATCATGCAGCTCGAAGGCTTTGAGAAAACCGATGATAAGGGCAACACGGTTAAGCTCAATGCATTTGATAAGAACGAACATGTTGACCTGATGATCATGGATAAGTGGATCATCCGGTCCTACAACAATATGCTCGCACGCTTTGAAAAGTATTTGGAAAAGTATGAGATCGGACTGGCAATAGGAGAATTGGAAAAGTTTTTCTGGAGCTACTGTGATGACTATATCGAGATCATTAAAAACAGGGTATACCAGCCTGAGATCTATGGAGAGAACGCCAGAAGATCCGGACTGTATGCGGCATATCATACATTACTCGGCATGATAAAATGCTTCGCGATATATATTCCGCATATTACTGAAGAAATCTATCAGGGATATTTTATCAAACAGGAAGGTGAAATATCGATCCACAAAACCCTGATCGGACCGATCCCGGATGACTGCGGGATCACAGAGAATGACTTTAAGTCCGGAAGGATTACAATTGACATAATATCGGAGATCAGAAAATACAAATCGGAGCGAAATCTGTCTCTTAAAGAAACTATTGATACGGTTCAGATAACGCTTGATCACGATATCGACCTGAGCGCGGTACTTGATGACATCAAGGCTACGATCTCCTGTAACAATATCATTCTGTCCGAAGGGGATGCCTTTGCGGTAAAGGTTATCGCCTGAACCACGGGGACGGGGTTAGCGGTTCATTTTCAGAACCCCGTCCCCTGGGTTCATAATTTCGCGAGCCAGAACTCCTTGCACTTCATGCAGTACATTACGCGCGTATTGTCGGGACCATACCCAGCGCCATCTATATCGGTGTCCTCACCGCACTTGGGGCAGTTCAAATCGCCGACCGTCATTTTGTCGTACTCATAACTGTTCATGCCGCCAGCTACCTTATCCAGCGCCTCGTCGGAAAGTCGTGCGCCCGTACTCTTCTTCTCATCCATGATGATACTCCTTTCTTTTTTTCCAACTGTTCGCCTTTCACTGATTTATACGATGGAATTTGCGTTATGGCAGGAAAAAACGAAAAAACCGTCCTATTTTTACAAATAAATAAATTTATATTACAGCATGATATGATAATATGCAATAGAAAAATCTCATGTTGCTCCGGTATAGCAATGCAATGGACGTACACCTTTTTGATAATTTCTCTTACCTTTACTTCTTGGAATACCCATGTTATGATTACAATGGAAAAGCGAAAAGATAATTTCGTTGAACAATATGCAGAGAAAAAAGGAGAGGGATAAACATGTTAAATGAGAAAAAACTTACATCATATCTTGATTCGCTGATAAAGAAGGGCATACCCTCAGTGGATTGTATCGTTTACCGGGAACATAAGCAGATATACCGGCATATGAACGGGACTGTGGATATTGAGAAAAAAGAGAAGGTCAGGGCGGATCAGCGCTATCTGATGTTCTCAATGACCAAGGTACAGACTATGACCGCGCTGATGCAGCTGGTTGAACAGGGAAAGGTCTCGCTTGATGACGAGGCCGGCAAATTCCTTCCGGCATATCGCAAGCTGCAGGTAAAGGATGAAGAAGGTCTGAGAGACTTAGCAGAGCCTCTGAAAATATGGCACCTGGTCTCAATGCAGTCCGGACTCGATTATGACCTCGATCGGCCGGGGATAAGGCGTGTGTTGAACGAAAAAGGACAGAAGGCAACAACGAGGGAGTTGGTTGACGCATTTGTTGAATCACCGCTGGAATTCGTGCCCGGCACGCATTTCCATTACAGTCTGAGCCATGACGTGGTCGCGGCTGTGATCGAGGAAGTATCGCAAATGAGTTTCGGGGAATACTTGAAGAAGAATCTCTGGGAGCCGCTGGGCATGCGGGATACCTTCTTTGCGAAACCGATGAACGACGGGACGGAACGTCTGGCACAGCAGTATATCATGAATGAACAAGGTATCGTGCCCATGGAACAGTCGTGCAATTACCAGCTCTCAGACAGTTATGAGAGCGGCGGAGCAGGTCTTATCAGTTCGACGGAGGATTATGCGAAGCTGGCCGATACGCTTGCCTGCGGCGGAGAAGCGGCAGACGGGATACGGATCCTTAAACCTGAGACAGTCGAAAGGTTCAAGAAGAACCTGCTGAGTGAAACATCGATAGAAGAGATCGCCTCCAATATGGGACGGAAAGGATACGGCTACGGGATCGGCATGCAGATACTGATGCACCCTGAAATCATAGGATCGTCAGCCCCTGCCGGTATCTTCGGTTGGGACGGTGCGGCAGGAAGCGCCATCCAGATGGATACGGCGTCCAAAACAAGCTTTGTTTATACCCAGCATGTGAGAAATTGTGGTATGGCTTATGATACGATCCATCCAACGCTGAGGGATATCATTTTCGGACAGTGATTGAAATGGTGCTGAACAGGCAGGAATGGAGGAAAATACAATGAAGACTTATGCGGATTTATGGATCGGTTACAAGGAAAGAAAAGCAAACAGAGATTGTACGCAGCTTGGGAAATTTTATCTGTCAGGTGCAGATAAAGCGGATAAGATCGTGAAAAACGCTGTGGAGGAACTGAAGACCGGACTGAAAGCAATGCTGGATGTGGAACCAAAGATCGTCTTCGGTGAGGCTGCAGCACCGGAAGAGATCACGAACGGCAAGGCAATCTTAGACAGCGAGGAGTATCGGATATCTCTGCGGGAAGACTGTGTGGCGATCGAGTCAAAGAGCGGTGCTGGTATACTGTACGGCGTGTTTGACGTACTCCGTACTGTGGCGTGCGAGAAGGAGATAGGGAAGACTTATGCGGCAGGAAAGAGAGTTCGCCCGGCTAATCCGCTCAGGATGCTCGATCACTGGGACAATATGGACGGAAGCATCGAGAGAGGTTATTCCGGGGAGTCGTTCTTTTACGTGAATAACGAAATCGTGATCAATGAACGGACGAGAGATTATGCGAGAATGATCGCGGCGGTCGGCATTAACGGCGTGGTGATCAATAATGTAAATGTGAAGCAGGCAGCATCCTATATGATCACGGATCGGTATTTTGATAAACTGACAGAGCTTGGAGAAATTTTTGCGGGATATGGTATTCGTTTGTTCCTGAGTCTGAATTATGCTTCCACAATAGAGATCGGCGGTTTGGACAGTGCAGATCCTCTGGATGAAAATGTTATCGCGTGGTGGAAGGATAAAATGGCGGAAGTATTCAGGCGTATTCCGACACTGGGCGGATTTTTGGTGAAGGCGGATTCCGAAGGACGCCCGGGACCGTTTACATATGGCAGAACACAGGTGGATGGCGCCAATATGCTTGCGGATATCGTGAAAGAGTATAACGGCATCATCATATGGAGGTGCTTCGTATATAACTGCAGGCAGGACTGGCGCGATAAGAAGACGGACCGGGCAAGGGCTGGCTATGATAATTTTATGCCTATGGATGGCGATTATCATGATAATGTGATCCTGCAGATCAAAAACGGACCGATGGATTTTCAGATCCGTGAGCCGATATCGCCGCTTTTGGGTGGTCTAAAGAAAACCAACCAGATGCTTGAAGTGCAGATCGCGCAGGAATATACCGGCCACCAGATCGATGTCTGCTATCTGATTCCGGAATTTAAGGAAATTCTTGGCTTTAAGACTTACTGCAAAGAAAGTGATGATACAGTAGCAGATATCATCAGCGGGAACACTTTTGAAAACAGGTATTGTGGCATAGCCGCGGTGACCAATACCGGAAATGATTTTAACTGGACCGGAAATTATTTGGCCGGAGCCAATCTGTACGGTTTTGGAAGGCTGGCATTTGGTACGGGGCTTTCTTCAAAAGAGATCGCAGAGGAGTTTGTAAGAATGACGATCTCACAGGACAAGGAAGTCGTAGATCAGATAGTAAATATCCTGCTTCCTTCAAGGGAAATCTACGAGCGCTACACCAGTCCCCTGGGGATCGGCTGGATGGTGCAGCCTGCTACACATTACGGCTGCAGCGTGGACGGATATGAATATGACCGCTGGGGCACCTATCACAGGGCAGATCATTTGGGCATCGGCGTGGACCGTACCGATAAGGGAACCGGATATGCCCTCCAGTATAATGAACCCAATGCGTCTATGTACAACGATCCGGAAAAATGCCCGGACGAGCTGGTTTTGTTCTTCCATCACCTGCCTTACACCCATAAGCTGCACAGCGGTAAGACTGTTATCCAGCACATTTATGACACACACTTTGAAGGCTATGAGGAAGCGCGGCAGTTAGCTAAAGAGTGGTATCAGCTAAAGGGAAAGATCGATGACGTGATCTTTGAAAATGTCAGTGAACGCTTCGAACGCCAACTTATCAATGCGCGTGAGTGGTGCGATCAGGTGAATTCCTATTTCTTCAGAAAGAGCGGCATCCCTGACGAGAAGGGCAGGCAGATCTGGTAAAGGGCGCGATAGGAGAATTGATCATGGAATTAATAAGCGACTACATGCGAGACGAAGGATCACGTCACATGTTGAATGCTTTGACCCAAAAGACTTTTGGATTTGATTTCGAGGGATGGGTTACAAACGGATTTTTTGAAGGGGATTACATTCCCTATTCACTGGTGGAAAATAAAGTCTGTATCTCAAATGTTTCCGCCAATAAGATGAGGTTCATGCAGAACGGGGTCGTAAAAAACTACATTCAGTTAGGCACCGTCATGACCGACGAAAACTACAGGAAACAGGGTCTTGCCGCAAAGCTGATGCAGCACGTCATCGATGAATATGAGGACAAGTGCGACGGCATCTATCTTTTCGGAGACCTTGGTGCAGTGGGCTTTTACAGGAAGATGGGCTTTGACATCGTGAACCAGTACAGGTATTTCGTCAAGGAGGAATTCTGCAACAGCGAAAAAGCTGGTGAGCCGTTCATGCCCGTCAGCGAAATGGGCGAAGACATAAAGCAGAAGTACAAAGAACTCGTACACTCGAGCTGCCCGCATTCGGCATTTGAACAGATGAACAAATTCGGTCTTCAGATGTTCTACACATCCGGGATGGACAGCGTTTACTACTCCTGCGATCTGGACTGTTACATTGTGAAGGAGCAGGACTGCGACACTGTTTTAAGTTCCGTCCTTTGCAGGAAAAAAGTAGGCCTTGCGGAAGTCTTAAAGCGCATTGATGTCGAGAACAGATTAAGGCTCGGCTTTGTCCCTTTAGGCGAAGACAATGACCTCTGTGAGTGCTCCCTCTACGACGGCGCAGACGATTACCGGCTGTTCTACAGAGGAGCTGAGCTTGAAACGATCGAGCGTGACAAGCTGTATTTTCCTGATCTGTCACACGCATAAGAAAATTGAACTATGAAATTCGTGCGTTAAGGGGTTTAATAGGTGAGGTGAGATAACAAGGAGATGGATAAGCTTTATATTACGCACTACTATTATCCCGGAACGGATCCGTGGAAAAACATAATGTTCCTTCCTGAGGAGGAAGCTTTTCGCGTGGCGGGGGAATTGGCAAAGGCTCATCCGAATACTACAAGTTTCGGACGCTTTGCCGATTTTGCAAACTACTATCCCGCACGTAAGAGAGCGGATGAGTTTGTACGCAAAGAATTCATACGATTGGGCGGTAATCCCAATCTGCCTCATCCTTATTCCTTTACTCTTCTGGAATGTGATTATCTTAGAAAGTGGTTTGATTGCAGCGATAAGATCGTGATCGATCTTGAAGATGTTCCTGATGATCAGGTGAGTTTTACATTCGGAGACAGTTGCGCATTGACAGTTCATGGGACCGAACCTGATGTACTTACCAAAGATATGCTTTTGGACAGGATCAACGCATATGAAGGTCCAGTTGATTCTTTCCTAAAGGAATCTCTTGGAAAGTATGCTTATGTAGAAGTCCAATTGTGGGCACGGATATACCAACAAGGCGTTGGTAGAAAAAATGGGATATGAAATTCAAAAGTACTGCTGGATAAGTTATGATCGGAAAGGGAAAAAATTATGGCAGAAGAGTTTTTAACATTAATGGCTGATCTGGATGACAATTCACAGCGAATTATGAGCGATTGGTACGAAAAATTAAAAAGTGAGGGATTTATCGGACAGCAGACACCGGATCTTCCGTTTCACATAAGCCTTGCCTGCTTTTCGTTAGATAAGGAAGCGGAAGTTGTTAATGAAATGAATGAACTGGCAGGACAATTTTCTGAGATACCGGTTCATATCAGCCATATCGGATTGTTTGCCGGAGGAAAAGTCCTTTATGCTGCCCCGGATATGAACCCGGCAGATCTCTTAGGGCTGCGGCAGGCTATCAAAACGGAAAATAATGATAAATTTCCATGGACACCGCATGCGACGATAATCATAGACGAAGCTGAAACAATACAAAAAGCATTACCGATCCTGGTTGAACATTTCCGGCCTTTCATGGGAAAGATTACAAAATTACATCTTTGTGCTTTTTGGCCGACAAGAGAGATAGCTTCAGTATCACTTACAAAGCAATAAGAGGAGAAGGAAACTTCAGAACTAATCGATGTTTTTGCAAGATAATGTTTTTTACAAGATACGAGCTCCTTAACTCAAAATATAATTGAGTTAAGGAGCTGCAATCAAGGGAGAACGATTATGGAAACATGGTAATGCTCCCACACTTGTTATGGCAGCTGAAAAAGATTGTCTGTTTCCCGGAAAAGGCGTGATAGAAAGAGCTAAAAGCATTATCCCAAATTGCGAGACATATCTGCTGGAGGGACGTGGCCATATGAACTTCCTTACGGAAGAAGAAAAGAAGATGATAACAGACTTTTTGCTTGCGGAATAGGTTCATGATTTTGATTTGAAATGTGTTTGGAGGAAGAAATGATTAAAAATATAGTCTTTGATATAAGCAACGTACTGGCTCCGTTCAGGTTTAAGGAGTACCTGGCGGAAAAAGGGTTTGACGCGGCCATGATAAAAAGGATCATCAAGGCGTCTGCCATGACACCTTATTGGACTGAGTTTGAAAAGGGAAAGCTCACGCAGGAAGAGGCCATGAACGCTTTTATCGGCACGGATCCCGACATAGCGGATGAACTGCATAAAGCGTATGATTCATGCTCGGGTATTATGGGAAAATACGACTACACCGAAGGGTGGATCGATGCGCTGAAGGCAGCAGGCTATAAGCTGTATTGCATCACTAACTTTACTCCCGCCGGGTATGAGCAGTGTTATGATTGCATCTCGTTTATAGAGCGTTTTGACGGCTGTGTCTTCTCCTTTAGGGAAGGCATAGCGAAACCGGAACCGGAGATCTATAAGATCTTATTGGATCGATACGGGCTGAAAGCGGAAGAATGTGTGTTTATTGATGATACGGAAGAAAACGTTCGCAGCGCGGAAAAACTCGGATTCAAGGGGATCGTATTTACGGGATATGAGGACGCAGCCGGAAGGTTGTCCGGTTTGGAAGGATGAATTATGCAAATAAAAAAACATCGACTATATTTCTGACCGTATTAATTATTGCCTTTTTATGCGGATGTGGCGCAAAAACCGCCGTTCCTGCGCCGGACGTAAAAGGGATAGAGCTTCAGGGACGGAATGATAAGACTACCGCTGTTTTTAATTATATACGGGATAATTTCGGAAAACATATGCTAGCGGCGCAGCAGGAGTCGACATGGATGGGTTCAGTTGACTATGAGATGGATTATCTCATGGATGTTACCGGGAAACTTCCGGCCATACGTGGTCTTGATTTCATGAATGATGATTTTGATGGTGTTGCCGAAAGAGCTGTCGAGTGGGATAAGAAAGGCGGCATAGTTACGATCTGCTGGCACACGGGAGTTGATATCAGCGGTTATGAGGAGTCAAAGAAGGATAAGCCTGATTTCGACAGGCTTTTTACTCCCGGAACCGATGAGTACAATACTCTGATGAACAGTTGGGATAAGGCCGCCAAAACCCTTCAACGTCTGCGTGATGAAAATGTTCCTGTTCTTTGGAGGCCTTTTCATGAATTTGACGGAAAATGGTTTTGGTGGGGTAAAGGCGGGGCAGATAATTTTGTCAGGCTCTGGCGTATGATGTACGACAAATTTACGGATGAATATGAGCTGGACAACCTGATCTGGGTGCTCGGATACTCGGAGAAGATGCGCGACGGCTGGTATCCGGGGGATGAGTATGTTGATATTGTCGGATCGGATAATTATGATAAAAAAACAACCAATCTCAAAGCCTGGAACAAACTGACCGAGATCACAAACAAACCGATGGCTTTTCACGAATGCAGCATTCTTCCGGCAGTTGAGCGCTTTGAGGAGGATGGTACGATCTGGGCATGGTTTATGATCTGGCATACAGAATGGCTCACCGATAATAAAACAGAGACTCTGAAGGAAGTATTTAACAGTGATCTGGTGATAACACTGGATGAGTTGCCGGAGTTTTAATGGTTGTGGAAGGTATCGGGGCTATTCCAGTAAAACTGACTAAGACAAATCGGAATTTGTGGAGGAAAAAAGCGATGAAGAAAGCAATAACGATATTGATTACTGTAATAGTGATTATGGCCTTGACTGCTCTTCAATACGATCACACAAACGATCCAGAGACTGGAATCAATAAAAGCCAGTCTGATCTTTGCCCAGCAACGGGCGGAAGAGATTGTGATCAGCAAGGACGAATAAAGCGGAAGAAGGCAGCGAAATTGAGCTGAACAGTTGCTCGGATGCTGCCTTCAAAGCCTTGTATTCATTGACTTTTTGGGCTTTTTTGGCTATAATATATTAAAAGAAAGCCGCGTAGATGCCGGCGTTGGTTGCCAGCGTTTTTTCGTGTGATGAGGGAATCATGGTGGACCATACCCCACATGTGCATTTCAATAGGTGATGACAACATGAGTAATCAGTTATTTCGGGAACTAACTTCAAACAAAAACGTTCCTTTATACCAGTTCTGCATCGAAAGAATCTTTCGCGGCTTAAAAGAGAAAGAGGACGAAGTTATAATTCACGACAGTGATTATTTTGAGGTAATCGGAAAGCTTCTTCTATCAAATGAACACATTTCCGCGGCTGTGGATTACGATATTTCCTTTGTTCATTCTGCCCTGGACAGCAGCGGAAAAGAGGCTTCCCCCGATGTTTGCTATGCATTGATCGAAATAACTAACAACCTTTTGAATTATTACGACAATCACTCTTTTGGTGATGAGGATTTCGAACATACTAAGCTGCTTTTCCTCGAACAAATAGAAAAAGATGAACGTCTCTTGCTTCAAACAGGAGAATGTGTGTTCGCTGATCAGCAGGATTGCGACTCAAGCTTTTTTAATTCATACTATGCGCTTTTGACCTTGCTTGTCGGGATTAGAGTTATTTCCATAAAGGCATCGAACAAACCATTAAAAGCGGAAACAAAATCTATTATAAAATCGTTCAGTAGAATCTTGGACTATGAAGTCCAATACGCACTCCATAGTTTCAGCAATCTTGTTCCTTTGGGAGAGATTCCTGTAATCAATCGCAGACTGGACAGATTACCGTTCGTTAATGCCGAGAACGAAGCAGAGTATTATAAGCAAGCTAACGCCCTTGATCTTCAAAAAGCTTCGCTTCAAGTACTATGCCGGGGATTGCTTAGATTCCTCGCAAAGAAGGATACTCTTGGAATAATTCTTGAAGAGGGCTATAACTGCGCTGTCCTATC
>JAILRI010000096.1 GCA_024698555.1 Lachnospiraceae bacterium | reverse complement strand
TGGCAAAGGGCGGTGACGTTAGTTACCGCCCCCTCACATGAGCAAAAAAATGACTTCTTTAGCATATATATTATAGTCATTTTTTTGCGAATGCGAGGTGGGGGTTCTGAATAGTTACTAAAATATATGTATTAACTGATCTTATCGCAGGAATCCACGGCCCAGGTTTCACTGAGTATAAGAGGCATTACCTCTTCTCTGGAGCCTGTTTTGGTGACCCGGCCGTCCGCGACCAGGATCAGTTCATCGGCAATGTTGATGATACGTTCCTGATGGGATATGATGGCAATGGTACCGTGTATTTTATCGTGGAGCTTGTCAAATACCCTGATCAGATTGTTGAAGCTCCAAAGATCTATTCCGGCTTCCGGCTCATCAAATACGGTCAGCTTCGTGGAACGGGCAAGAGTGATGGCTATCTCGATCCTTTTGAGCTCACCTCCCGAAAGAGAGGCATTGACCTCACGGTTTATATAATCTCTGGCGCAAAGTCCGACTTCAGAAAGGTATTCACACGCATCCGCCGTAGTCATGTCGCCGGCCGCAAGCGTGATCAGATCTTTTACGGTAATGCCCTTGAAACGGACAGGCTGCTGAAACGCGAAACTGATACCGGCTTTCGCGCGTTCGGTAACGGACATATCGGTGATATCCGTTCCGTCAAATATAATACGGCCGGAATCAGGCTTGTATATGCCGGAAATGAGTTTGGCTATGGTTGATTTGCCGCCTCCGTTAGGACCTGTTATAACGTAGAATCGGTCATCTTCCAGCTTTAAGGATACATCGCGGATGATCTCCTTATCTTTACCGTTGTCATCGACCGTATATGAGATGTTTTTTAATTCTAACATAATATCCCTGTAAAAAAGCTGTCTCCTTAATGTGATCATCCCCAGCATGGTACATTATAAGCATGTTCGGGCAACACACATGATAACACAGAGTAGTATAAAATGCAAGCCGTTGTTGCGAAATCGGGAAGTTGGTGGTATACTGAATCTGTGGTGGTTTCTGCGCTTACAGGCTGTGAAAATATGAACTGCAAAGCCGAAAACTGCCGGCAAAGAGTTATTCAGGAGTGTGAACAATGTACAAGTATTTACTGTTTGATCTGGACGGTACTCTGACCGAATCCGGACCGGGAATAATGAATGCCGCAAAAAGCGCGCTTCAATATTATGGCATAGAGGGGTGGTCAGAAGAAGAATTAAAGAGGTTCATAGGCCCGCCCCTTAAGGATTCGTTTATGAATTATTGCGGGTTTGATGAAGAAAAGGCTGTCCAGGCCATTGTAAAATTCAGGGAGTATTATACCACTAAGGGATGGTGTGAGAACAAACCCTACGAGCATGTACCCGAAATGCTGGAAACACTGCACGGCAGAGGATATAAGCTGATCGTGGCTACGTCCAAGATCGAAGCCCAGGCTGTAAGGATATGCGAACATTTCGGTCTTTCACAGTATCTGGATGATATTGTCGGTTCTGACGATGGAAACCGCGCTCTCAAAAAGGATGTTATAAATTTCGTTCTGGATAAATACGATATCCGTAATAAGGATGAAGCTATCATGATAGGGGATCGTGAACATGATATACTGGGAGCAAAGGCCACGGGAATCGATTCCATGGGAGTTCTGTACGGATATGGTTCAAGGGGTGAACTGGAAGCCGCGGGAGCAGATCTGATCGCGGATACTGTGGACGATATAAAAGGGTATTTTACAGGTGTTTTTGACACTGAATAATTAAAAAAGTGTCTAATAGTTAAATGATAATTATATTAATTGGCTGAAAAACATTGAGAAGGGTGCATTTTAGGCGAATTGTTTAGGAAAGGACGGGGTGTAATGGAAATCAAAAAAATCATTGAACAACTGACACTGGAAGAGAAAGCAGCGCTGGTAGGAGGAGCCGACGCATGGAATACGGCTAAGGTTGAAAGACTGGGGATACCTTCTGTCAGAGTAAGTGATGGACCTCATGGCCTGCGCAAAACCCTGGATGACTCTTCTCTGGGGATAGACGGAACAGTCAAAGCGGTATGTTTTCCGACCGGCTCGGGACTGGCAGCTACCTGGAACAGAGAAGCGCTGGAGCGGCTGGGCGGTATCCTGGGAAGAGAATGCCGGGCTGAAGGCGTAAATGTGATACTCGGTCCCGCTGTAAACATCAAGCGCTCTCCGCTGTGCGGAAGAAATTTTGAGTACTTTTCCGAAGACCCGTATCTGGCCGGACAGCTTGGCAGCGCTTATGTAAAAGGAGTCCAGGCTGAAGGCGTCGGTGTAAGCCTGAAGCATTTCGCGGCCAATAATCAGGAAAAAAGAAGAATGACAGTAAGCTCGGTCATTGATGAGAGAACTTTAAGGGAGATTTATCTTTCTGCATTTGAAGAGATCGTAAAAAGCGCTGAACCGGACACAGTCATGTGTTCCTATAATAAGGTAAATGGGACGTATTCATCGGAAAACGGATGGCTGCTCAATGAAATCCTGAGAAATGAATGGGGCTATGATGGCCTGGTGATGTCGGACTGGGGAGCGGTATGTGACCGGGCCAAGGGAGTGGAAGCAGGACTTGACCTGGAGATGCCTTCCAGTAACGGACTCAGCGCCAAAAGGGTAGTGGATGCCGTGATCGCAGGAGAACTGGATGAAAAATATCTGGATATTGCCGTCGAGCATGTACTGAAGCTGGCGAACAAGTATACAGGGTTTGCTGATGAGACATGTGTCGCACAAGAAGAAAAGCCTGAATTTGATCGTGTTGCTGATCATAAGGATGCCAGAAGGATTGCCAGAGAGTCAATGGTACTCTTAAAGAATGACGGAGCGCTTCCCCTGAATAAAGAACAGAAGATACTTTTTGTGGGAGAATTTGCAAGAAAGCCCCGCATACAGGGCGGAGGAAGTTCACATATCAATTGTACGCGTATCATCAGCGCTATGGAAGCTTCTACCAGACATGCCAAAGTTGAATATGCCAAAGGCTTTTCCGCTTTTGAGGACAAAATTGATGAAGAACTCGCGGAAGAAGCTGTTCTGAAAGCGCAGGAAGCCGATGTGGTCGTGATTTTTGCCGGGCTGCCTGATTCCTTTGAGTCGGAAGGCTATGACCGGACCCATATGAGACTTCCGCAGTGCCAGAACAGGGTAATTCGCGAGATCACAGCCGTACAGCCCAATACAGTTGTGGTTCTGCATAACGGTTCTCCGATGTCCATGCCCTGGGTTGATGATGTGAACGCGATACTTGAAGCCTACTTAGGAGGTGAGGCTTCGGGGGAAGCGGTCGTAGATCTTCTGTTCGGCGTGGTAAGTCCTTCGGGTAAGCTTGCCGAAACCTTCCCCATTGCGTTAAAGGATACTCCCTGCTATAACAATTTCCCCGGAAACAGGCTGACTGTGGAATACAGGGAGGGCTTATTTGTCGGATACAGATACTATGAGAAGGTAGGAGCTGAGGTACTGTTCCCCTTCGGACACGGATTGTCATATACAACATTCGTATATGATGAAATAAATGTTAAATCAGGAAATAAAAATGCTACAGTTAAATTTAAAGTAAAGAATAACGGAAACAGGCCGGGAAGCGAGATCGTGCAGGTTTATGTCTCTAAGCTGGACAGCAAAATCTTCAGGGCAGAGAAAGAACTTAAGGGCTTTGATAAGATCAGGCTGGAACCGGGAGAAGAAAAAGAAGTAACCATAGAACTGAATGAAAGAGCATTTTCATATTATAGTACATCCGCCGGAAAATGGATAGTTGAGCCCGGCAAATATGTGATCCATGTCGGCTCATCGAGCGCTGATATCAGGTTAAGGGAAGAAATATGCTTTGAGTGCGCGGATGAAGAGGTTGCAAGGATCCCTGCGGAGCAGCTTCCTTCATACTATAGCGGATCACCTGCCTGTGTGGGCAGGGAGGAGTTTGAGATCCTGCTGGGGACGCCGCTTCCGGATTCTGAAAGAGCCTGTGATGAACCGATAACCATCCATGATACTATGGAGGACGCGAGGAAGACCAAATGGGGCAGAAGGCTCTACGGACCTGTATATTCGGTCATCAGCGGACGTAAGGTTATAGGAAATCATGTTGTTGATGACTGGGGATTTCTGGAGATGCCTTTCCATTCCATACTTAATATGTCACAGGGAAGGCTTAAACCCGATACTCTGGAAGCGGTCATTAATCTTCTGAATGATGTAGATGTCATAGATAATATAAGATTCCTCGGAAACCGTGGAATGACTGTAACAGGGAATGCTTTAGGAGCGTTGAGCGAGAAATTATCATCATATAAAAATGAAAGGCAGGTTAAAGAAATGGCTGATAACGAAAACGGAATGGATAAGCTGGTAAACACTTTGGAAAATGCCGGAGAGAAACTCGGAGAGATCGGCAGGGATGTGATCGACAGACTGGAGAAGAGCGATCTGCTTAAGAAAGCTGAAGAAGCCGGTCTGAAGCTTGGTGACAAGATCGACGAGCTGCATTTTTCCGAGAAACTCGATGGAGCCGTATCACGCGCGGCGCAGAAGGCTGAAGAGGCCGGTCTCAAGGAAAAGCTCGATGATCTGGGCGGGAAACTCGGAGAAGCCGGTGAACAGCTGATGAAGAAGCTGGAGGAGAGCGGAGTTCAGGAGAAACTCAAAGACGCCGGAGATCAGCTGGAGAGCGGACTTAAGAAGGCAGCTCAGGGATTTGAGGAGAAGATCAAGAACAAAAACGAGTAAAGAGGTATCCTATGACGAGTATACATAATCCTGTCATCTGGGCGGATGTTCCGGATAATGACGTGATAAGGGTTGGGAATTCCTTTTACATGGTAAGTACCAGCATGCACAGCATGCCCGGCGGTCCGATAATGCACAGCTATGATCTGCAACACTGGGAGATCGTCAGTTATATTTTTGACAAGCTTGCCGATAATGACGGACATAATCTGAAGAATGGAAAATCAGTTTATGGAAAGGGAAGCTGGGCATCTTCACTCAGACAGGCCGGCGGTTACTTTTACTGCCTGCTCAACAGCAATGATCTGGGACATGCTTTCATGTTCCGTACAAAGGATATAGAAAGCTCCGGATGGGAAAGATATGAGATCCCGGCTATGCTGCATGATCCCGCGATACTGGTGGATGACGACAGAACTTACGTACTGTACGGGAACGGTGATATCCGCATAGTGGAGATGACGCAGGATATGCTGGGGATCAAGCCTGAAACTGACAGGCTCTTCTTTACCGGACGAAGCGAAAACATGCTCTTAAGAGCAGAGGGCGGTCACGCATACAAGATAGACGGACGGTATTACGGCTTGTATATCGACTGGCCGAAGGATGGTACTTTCAGACGCAGGGTAATATGCTACCGCTGGGATTCATTTGACGGACCCATAGAAGAAAAGGTACTCCTGGATGATGATATGGGATTTCATAACCGCGGCGTAGCCCAGGGAGCGATCTTTGACCTTCCGGACGGAAAGGGATGGGCTGCGATGCTCTTCCAGGATCATGGCGCTGTGGGACGTATACCTTTTGTGCTTCCGGTTTCATGGGCCGATGGATGGCCTGTGATCGGGGATGACGGCAGGATACCGGAAGATTTCGAAGTGGATCTGCCGGATGCTGCTCAGAAGATTGCCCCTGAGGCATCTGATGAAGAAAGAACCGCTATAATCCGGGATCTGTTCCAGCTGAGCGGAAGCGACAACTTTAATCATGATTTAAATATATTGTCATCAAAATGGCAATGGAATCATAATCCGGACAATGATCTATGGGGATTTGATTACAGAAAAGGCTATCTGAGACTAAGAAACGGACATATTGCGGATTCAATAGTTGAAGCCAGAAATACTCTGACTCAGCGCACCTATGGACCACGTTGCTCCTGCTCGACGCATCTGGAGCTTAAGGGCTTAAAGGACGGTGACAGGGCAGGACTGACTGCGCTGCAGGGTAATTTCGGACTGATCGGAGTCAGAGCTTATGCCGATGGCGGCAGTATCAGAAAGAAGCTGGTGATGTGTGTCAACGGCGGAGAATACAGAGAAAAAATCGTTGCCGAGACAGAACTGACATCGGAAGATGTTTATTTAAGAATTGATTTTGACTTTGTTGACAGTAAGGATACCGCTTTATTATATTGGTCTATAGACGGCATGAATTGGCAGCAATTGGGTGAAAAGCTGCAGATGCGGTATACGCTGGATCATTTTATGGGATACCGTATAGGATTGTTCTCATACTGTACCAAAGAGACCGGCGGATATACCGATTTTGAGTTTTTTAACTTTGAAGTTAAAGAGTGATTTAACAAATAACCACGCCTGCTTTATATTCGTCCGCCAGTTTGACGCCGAATTTTTCAAAAACGATCTGATCATAAAGCCTTGCCGCTCTGACGTCACTTTCTAAGAGCGGTGAGGCTGTTTTTGCGTCGGACAGTTTATTGATGATCTCGCAGTGACAGGTTTCATTGATCCTTTTTATGAGCTGTGAGGATGCCTTTCTGAAGCCGAGAAGCCTGGCATAGGGGGCAATACCGGCTTCGGTAAGCTCACGTGCCGGACGGACGGGCAGTTCAAGCATGATGGAAACGAGCGCTCTGCTGACCGCACTGTATGTATAGTTTTTGCTTTTCACGGATGATATAAGTGAACTGACAGTGATGGGGGTATTTATGCTTTTTAATATGGCATTGAGCATGTCTGGGGGGATATCTTTTGTTTGCGCGTAGGCATGCGTGTCTGACATGTTTGCGACAGACAAAAGCCTGGAATAAAGGATGGAGCTGAAATCATCCGGGAGCACAGGGTAAGTCCTGCAAAAGCCTGAGGATAGTTCTTCGTACACGGCGGCAGGGACAAAAGGTTCTACAGGCGAAATGCCGGAACCCGATTCGGTCAGGATACGCCTTATGGCAGTAGCGGATGCGTCATGCGCGCTTTCCGGGGTATCCTTTTGATACGGCGATGTACGCCTGACGGTGAGCAGCTCCGGAACCTTAATGCCTTTACGTTTAAGGATAACAGATGCTTTGCAGTATTCAACCGCCAGAATATTGTTAGGGGAGGAAAGCAGTCCGGGATACTCGGCCAGTATATCCCGACCGATGTCATGAGAAACTGCATAAGCACATAACGCGGCTTCTCTGGCTGCCGGAAAAGTTAATCCATGTTTTAAATATGAGTGAAGCGAAAGACGGTACTCATCAGGCTCTTCTGCCAGTATGGAGGCTACAAGCATGAGCGCGTCCAGGTCCCCGCATTCACTTCCAAAGGCAATATAGTCTACGACTCCCAGCGAAGATAAGAGCGCAACCGAACCGAGGGCAAACCGTTCGGCGCTTGAACAGGCGTATACAGCCGGAAGCTCAAATACAGCATCGATACCGGAGAAAAGAGCCTGTCCGGTCCTTGAATATTTATCACATATGGCAGGGGCTCCCCTCTGCACAAAATCGCCGCTCATGACACAGACAAAGGAATCGGCTCGCTTCTGTGCGCCGATTGCCTGCATAAGAGAGAGATGGCCGTTATGGAACGGGTTGAATTCGGCTGTTATTCCTATGACTGACATTGACTTAAACCCCTGTTCAATTTATTTTACAGAATTACTTGTATTATTCTATCAAATCGGTTATCATGTATCAAGGAAATTTTTGTTTGGGGCAACTGGAAAAAACGGAGGTAGCAAATGGTACTCGGGGGGCTCGAATGCGGAGGCACAAAGATGGTCTGCGCCATCGGCGATGAAAACGGCAGGATCATCGAGAAACAGACTATTCCGACTGAAAAGCCGGAAATTACCATGCCTCTGATCATCAATTATTTCAAGGCATATCCTATCATGGCTATGGGTGTGGCCAGCTTCGGTCCCATAGACCTGCAGCGCAAGTCGCCGACATACGGTCATATTACTTCATCCACTAAGGTGCACTGGCGTAACTTTGATCTGCTCGGTGAGCTGAAAAAAGAGTTTGATATCCCTTTCGGTTTTGATACGGATGTGAACGGAGCTATACTCGGCGAAGTGACCTATGGGAGCATGAAGGGAATCTTAAACGGAGTCTATATGACCGTAGGAACCGGTATCGGGATAGGCGTCTACTCCAACGGCGCTTTGGTTCATGGCATGCTGCATCCGGAGGGTGGGCATGTTCCCGTCAAACGTCACCCTGAAGACACTTTTTACGGAAACTGTGTATATCATGGGGATTGTCTGGAAGGGATGGCATCGGGAAGCGCGCTTAACGAACGCCTTGGAATAGCGCCGGAAAAGGTCGG
This sequence comes from Lachnospiraceae bacterium, assembly GCA_024698555.1. Lineage (GTDB taxonomy): Bacteria > Bacillota > Clostridia > Lachnospirales > Lachnospiraceae > RUG11977. The sequence continues at coordinate 2,771 of JAILRI010000096.1, read as the reverse complement.
CATGGATAATCCCGTCTGGAAGTATGAGAGCTTTTATCTCGCGCAGGCTATCATAGGCTATATTTTAACTCTTTCTCCCGAAAAGATTGTGCTCGGCGGCGGAGTAATGAACCGCAGAGAGCTGTTCCCCATGATCAGGGCTGAGGTGGAGCGTCTGATGGGCGGATATCTGCATACCTATCAACTCGATCATATCGAGGATTACATCATACCGTCCTCTTTGGGAGGAGATCAGGGAGTGATGGGCTGTATGAAACTGGCGTATGATGCTGCCGTATCATCGTGATCACTGCTTCGGAATGAATGACAGATAATTACAGGTTTTTGATATTGTTATATCGTGATTTGATAAAACTAAATTTAATAATTATTATAGGAGGCATATATAAATGAAAGTACTTGTTTTAAACGCAGGAAGCTCTTCACTTAAGTATCAGCTTATCGATATGAGCAATGAGAGCGTTCTCGCTAAGGGCAACTGTGACAGGATCGGTATCGAGGGTTCCTTCTGCAAGCACAAAAAGGGCGATGGAGACAATATCATCATCAATAAGGAACTGAAGAACCATAAGGATGCCATCGAGGTTATCCTTTCACTGCTTGTTGATAAGGAGCAGGGCGTGATCTCTTCCATGGAGGAGATATCCGCGGTAGGACACAGGGTGGTTGCTTCCGGTGAATACTTTACCGCGCCTACACTGGTTACCGATGAATCGCTGGAACGCATGAAAAAGACATTTGAACTTGGACCTCTTCACAACCCTCATGCCTATACCGGCGTAGTGGCATGCCGTGAGGTTATGCCCAATGTTCCGATGGTCCTGGTGTTTGATACCACTTTCCATCTGACTATGCCTGAGAAGGCTTATATGTACAATATTAAATATGAAGATTACGAACAGTTCCACGTAAGACGCTACGGCGCTCACGGTACCAGCCACAAATTCGTTTCCGGCAGGGCAGCCGAGTATCTCGGAAAAGATATAAAGGATCTGAATATCATTACCTGTCATCTGGGCAACGGTTCGTCCATCAGCGCGGTTGAGGGCGGTGTATGTAAGGATACTTCCATGGGCTTTACCCCCCTCGCGGGTGTCTGCATGGGTACAAGATCAGGCGATATAGATGCTTCGGCAGTAGAATTCCTTGCCAAGAAAAAAGACATGGATATTTACGAGATCACTTACTACTTGAATCATGAGTGCGGTTTGAAGGGATTATCCGGCGGATATTCCGATTTCCGCGATCTTCGCAGCCAGGTGGAAAAGGGCGGTGAGGAAGGCCGCAGGGCACAGCTCGCCCTTGACAAGTTCGCTTATGACTGCAAGAAGTATGTGGGCGCGTATATGGCAGTACTCGGAAGGGTGGACTGCATCGTATTTACCGCAGGTATAAGCGAGTGGAACGGATTTATCATAAATCAGATACTCGAAGGCATGGACAACTACGGTATAGAGGTTGACAAGGATAAGAATACCGATGCATGCTCCGAGCCCGTTAAGGATATCACAGGTAAGAACTCAAAGGTAAAGATACTGGTTATACCTACCAATGAGGAGCTGGTTATAGCAAGGGAAACAAGAGATGTTGTTAATAAATAATTAAAGGAGGAATAAATAATGAGCTTTATAGATGACATCAAAGCAAGAGCAAGACAGAACATCAAGACCATTGTTCTGCCCGAAGCTGAGGACCGCCGTGTGCTGGAGGCCGCTGCAGCTACCATTAAGGAAGGCAACGCGAAGGTAGTGCTCCTCGGAGCGAAGGAGGATATCGATAAGCTGGGAGAAGGACTTGACCTTTCGGCAGCCACCATTATCGATCCCAAGAACGCGGATAAGCTTGAGGCTTACATTGCCAAACTGGTAGAACTGCGTCAGGCGAAGGGAATGACCGAAGAACTGGCCAGACAGTCGCTGACTACCGACTATACTACTTTCGCGGTCATGATGGTAAAGTGCGGCGACGCTGACGGAGTTGTTTCGGGTGCCTGCCACAGTACCGCCAATACTCTTCGTCCCTGCCTTCAGATACTTAAGACCGCGCCCGGCGTAAAGAGCGCTTCGGCATTCTTCCTTATGATCGTTCCCAATTGCGAGTACGGTGAGGACGGAGTGTTCGTATTCGCAGACTGCGGACTCAATCAGAATCCTGCTCCCGATCAGCTGGCAGAGATCGCGGGTCTCTCAGCGAAGAGCTTTGAGCAGCTTACCGGAAAGACTGCCAGAGTAGCCATGCTGTCACATTCGTCAAAGGGCAGCGCAAAGCATGATGATGTTACAAAGGTAGTGGAAGCAACACGCCTGGCCAAGGAAGCATATCCCGAGCTTGCGCTTGACGGAGAGCTTCAGCTGGACGCAGCGATAGTTCCTTCCGTAGGCGCTTCAAAAGCTCCCGATTCGCCTGTAGCCGGCAAGGCCAATGTATTGGTATTCCCTGATCTCGACGCAGGCAATATCGGTTACAAGCTGGTACAGCGTCTGGCAAAGGCAGAAGCTTACGGTCCCGTTATGCAGGGTATCGCGGCACCGGTCAACGACCTTTCCAGAGGATGCTTCGCGGAGGATATCGTGGGAGTTATCGCTATCACCGCAGTTCAGGCAGCCAATAAATAAACAGGGCAAAAGCCTGCAAGCAAGAATTGATAAGAAAAAAGCACTTTTATATATAGAAGTGCTTTTTTTATTTGCATAAAATTGTTATAAGTAGTATTATGGTCTTTACTGTGTAAAAAAGTATACCGGAGGGTTTTATATATGTTGCAGGGCATG
>JAILRI010000090.1 GCA_024698555.1 Lachnospiraceae bacterium | reverse complement strand
CATAACGGCAGGCAGTCTTTCAGCGTGCGGTTCGGTAAAAAACACTTCTGCTGATGATGGTGATAAGCTTAGGATAGTAACAACGATATTTCCGGAATATGACTGGGTCATGAACATACTGGGGAAGAACAGCGCAAATGCGGAAGTTACCATGTTGCTTGACAACGGAGTGGATCTGCACAGCTACCAGCCGACTGCGGACGACATTATGAAGATCATCAGCTGCGATCTTTTCATATATGTGGGCGGCGAGTCTGACGAATGGGTAGAAGACGCGTTAAAAGAAGCCGTCAACAAGGATATGGCCGTGATCGATCTTCTTGATGTACTTGGAGATATGGTGAAGGAAGAAGAAACCGTGGAGGGAATGCAGGAAGAAGAGCATGAGCATCACCATGAAGACGCAGATGAGCATGAAGGTGAAGAAGCAGATGAGCACGAACATGAAGAGGAAACTGAGTATGACGAACATGTATGGCTGTCACTTCGTAACGCGAAGGTTCTGATTGAGCGGATTTCTTCGGAAATTCAGCGCATAGATCCTGACCATGCCGGAGAATACAGTAAGAATACCGATGAATATGTAGAAAAGCTTAGTGAATTGGACAGAGAATACGCTGATATCACATCAAATGCTTCCATAAAGACCATTTTATTCGGAGACAGGTTTCCTTTCCGCTATATGGTCGATGATTACGGACTGTCGTATTATGCGGCTTTCGCCGGTTGCTCGGCAGAGAGCGAGGCCAGCTTTGAAACAGTAACATTTCTGGCCAAAAAGGTGGATGAACTGGGACTGCATTCGGTTGTGACTATCGAAGGGACGGATCACAGGATCGCGGAAACGATCGTTCAGAATACGGAAAGCAAGGATCAGAAGATTCTCTCCATGGATTCTATGCAATCCACCACGGCAAAAGATGTTGAAAACGGGACAACATATCTTGCGATCATGAAAAAGAACAGGGATATCCTGATGGAGGCGCTTAAATAATTATAATCTGGGTATCATTGGGCATGTTTACGGAGGATTTTTAAAATGAAGCAGAAAATTCATGTCGGATCGGTTCTATGCATATTAGCATGTTTACTGATCACAGGATGCGTTAACAACGCAAAAGAACATAATGTGACAATGAATGATCAAAATTCTGTACAGAGTGTTCTGGAACAGAGAATGGCTGAGGAAGACACTGCCGCTCCGACAGAAAAGCCGGAAGACGCGGAAGAGCAAAGCATGCCTGATGTTGTTCAGGATATATCCGGTAATATATCGGAAGTACCTTCTGATACACAGGTAACTCCGGTGCAAACGTATGCCGATCCGGTACAGGATGGTAATATCGACGTAGATCTTACGGTTTTGTCTGCTACCATGGTATATTCGGAAGTATATGACATGATGATGTATCCTGAAAAGTATATCGGAAAAAAAGTCAGAATGAGCGGACCGTATGCAGTTTATTATGATGAAAGTACCGGAAAGTATTATCATGCCTGTATTATTTCAGACGCTACGGCATGCTGTTCTCAGGGTATAGAGTTTGAACTGACTGAGGATTATAAGTATCCGGATAATTATCCCGAAACAGGGAATGAGATTTGTGTGACCGGAACATTTGATACATACCTTGAAGGTGATTATGAGTATTGTACTTTGAGAGCAGCCAGGCTGGAAAAAACAGGTGATAATAAACCATAACAATTGTTTCAGGATTTAAAAGGAAAAAAATCATCTATGACGCAGTAAAAAAATTGTTGACAAAGAAGTACAAAAGGTCTATCATTCTTTTTTGAGGCAAGGGCGCTTCGGGCAGTAATACCCGAAGTGCCTGTTTTTGTGCGATAAGAATGAATTTAAACGCAATGGCGCGTTTTCTTTAAGGGAAAATGCGCTTTTTTATATGGAGGATAAGGATATGTGTTCAATAATGGGATACAGAGGAAGTCTCATAAGCCGGGAACGGTTTAAGGAATGTTTTGACAGGACGATCTCGAGAGGACCTGACATGCAGAGGATCAACCGCTATGACGGTGATGTGATCCTGGGCTTTGAGCGTCTTGCGATCATGGGACTGCATGAGGAGGGAATGCAGCCATTTGAACTTAACGGCAGGGCCGTCGTATGTAACGGTGAAATATATGGCTTCAGACCTATAAAAAAGGAACTGGAGAAGGAATATGACTTTGTGAGTGATTCCGACTGCGAGGTCCTGCTTCCTTTGTATGAGAAATATGGATTGGGCATGTTCGCAAAGCTGGACGCGGAATATGCCTGTATCATATATGACCCTGACCGGGAAGGTCTCGTGGCTGCGCGTGATCCGATAGGGATAAGACCACTGTTTTACGGATATTGTACAGATGGCAGCATGGTATTTGCAAGTGAGGCCAAAAACCTTATCGGGCTGGTGGATAAGGTTATGCCTTTTCCGCCCGGATATTATTGGGCAGACGGCAAGTTTACCTGTTACCGGGATATGACGAAGGTGGAAGGCGGATACATAAAGGCGCTTAACTGTGCGCCGCAGGCGGATGAAAAGGCAGCGAATAGCACTTCATCCGGCATGAAGGAAGTCATAAGCGAAAGCGCGGGGAAGGACGCTCATCCTGAACTTGCCGAAATCTGCCGCAACATTCGTGAGAAGCTGATCGCGGGCATTAAGAAACGTCTTGACGCGGACGCGCCGCTTGGATTTCTCTTAAGCGGTGGTCTGGACAGCTCTCTGGTCTGCGCGATCTCGGCAAAGATACTCAACAAGCCGATCCGTACTTTTGCGATCGGCATGAGCACAGACGCGATAGATCTGAAATATGCCAAGGAAGTTGCGGACTATATCGGCAGTGACCACACCGAGGTTATCATTACCAGCGAAGATGTGGTAGATGCTCTTCCTGAGGTCATCGCGATGCTTGGAACTTATGACATAACCACCATCAGGGCAAGCATCGGTATGTACTTAGTCTGCAAATACATTCACGAGAACACTGATATCAGGGTGCTGATGACCGGCGAGATCTCCGATGAGCTGTTCGGATACAAATACACGGACTTTGCTCCGGATGCCGAAAGCTTCCAGCAGGAGGCTGCCAAGAGGATAAGGGAGCTTTATATGTACGATGTGCTTCGCGCTGACCGATGCATATCGGTAAACTCCATAGAGGCAAGGGTTCCCTTCGGAGATCTTGATTTCGTGCAATATGTCATGGCGATCGATCCCGCGTTAAAGATGAATACCTACGGCAAGGGCAAATACCTGCTTCGTCACTCTTTCGAGGGAGACTACCTGCCGTATGATATCCTGATGCGTGAAAAAGCGGCTTTCTCGGACGCGGTAGGCCATTCCATGGTAGATTACCTGAAAGCTGTGGCGGAAGAAAAGCACAGTGACGAAGATGTCGCGAAAGCCGGTGAAAAATATGCTTTTGCCACACCGTTTACAAAGGAATCGCTCATGTACCGGGAGATATTTGAGAAGTATTATCCCGGACAGGCTGAAATGGTAGCTGATTTCTGGATGCCCAACAAGGAGTGGGAGGGCTGCAATGTAAATGATCCTTCGGCAAGAGTGCTTGCGAACTACGGCGCAAGCGGAGTGTGATACAAAAGCAGGATAAATATGGCGTTTTCTATAGCTTAAAGGCTGAATAGTTATATAGAAATATAAAAAAACAAGGAGAACCACCATGCGGGACATGTTTGAACAAATTGAGAAGCAGGGACTCTACAGTCCTTCTTTCGAACACGATAACTGCGGTATAGGCGCGATCATCGATGTGGAAGGCCGTGCTTCACACCGGCTGGTAAGCGATGCGCTGTCCATAGTTGAAAACCTGGAACACAGGGCAGGAAAGGATGCTGAAGGCAAAACCGGAGACGGTGTGGGAATCCTGACTCAGATCCCTCATAAGTATTTTACAAAGATCATGAAGGAGCAGGGAGTAGCATTGGGAGGTCCCAGACAGTACGGCGTCGGTATGTTCTTCTTTCCTCAAAATGAGCTGGAAATGAGACAGGCTCGTTCCATGTTTGAGATCATTGTCAGAAAGAACGGACTTAAGCTTCTTGGATGGCGAGAAGTGGCTGTAAGACCCGAAGTTTTGGGAAGCAGGGCTTTAGAGTGTCAGCCGGGGATATGGCAGGTATTTATCGAAAGACCGGCGACGGCTAAGGAAGATCTTGATTTTGACCGCATGCTCTATATCGTGCGTAGGGAATTTGAACAGAGTAATGTAAATACCTATGTCCCTTCGCTTTCTTGCAGGACCATAGTATACAAGGGAATGTTTCTGGTAGGTCAGTTAAGGAGCTTTTTTGAGGATCTGACAGATAAGGACTACGAGTCCGCCATTGCCATAGTACATTCGCGCTTTTCTACCAACACGGCTCCGAGCTGGAACAGAGCACATCCCAACCGTTTTCTGGTACATAACGGCGAAATCAATACCATAAAGGGCAATACAGATAAGATGCTGGCAAGGGAAGAGACCATGCATACAGGGAAATTCAGCAGCGAGGATATGACCAAGGTCCTTCCTGCCATACATGCCAGCGGTTCCGATTCCGCAATGCTCGATAATGCGCTGGAATTTCTGGTCATGAGCGGTATGGAGCTGCCTTTGGCTGCTGCTATCATGATACCTGAACCCTGGGCGCATAATGAGACTCTGTCACAGGAGGAAAGAGATTTTTACCAGTATTACGCAACTATGATGGAACCATGGGACGGACCTGCCTCTATCCTTTTCTCGGATGGCGACGTGATGGGTGCGATACTTGACAGGAATGGCCTCAGACCTTCCAGATACGTGGTAATGGATGACGGAAGACTTATCCTGTCTTCTGAAGTCGGTGTTCTTGATCTTCCCGAAGAGCACATTGTTAAAAAAGAGAGACTGCATCCGGGCAAGCTTCTGCTCGTAGACACAAAACAAAAGAGGATCATCCTGGATGAGGAGATAAAGGAAAAATACGCTCATGCCAAACCTTATGGCGAGTGGCTTGATTCAAAGCTTTTGACCTTATCTTCGCTCAAGGTTCCGAACAAAAAGGTACCGGGGTTTTCAAAAGAAGAATGCTCCCGCCTCATGAAGGCTTTTGGGTATACCTGGGAAAATTATCATGACAGCATACTTTCCATGGCGTTATCCGGAAGCGAGGCCATCGGTTCCATGGGCGTGGATACGCCTATAGCGGCGTTGTCAAAGGAATACCAGCCTCTGTTCTATTATTTCAAGCAGCTCTTTGCGCAGGTTACCAATCCTCCGATCGATGCCCAGAGGGAGGAGATAGTCACCTCCAGGACAGTATATGTTGGAACTCACGGCAATCTGCTCGAGGAAAGACCTGAAAACTGTCAGGTCTTAAAGATAAATAACCCCATACTTTCCGATATCGATCTCTTAAAGATCGAAAATATGAAAAAAGAAGGCTTCAAGGTAGTAAAGGTTTCTACTCTTTTCTACAAGGGCACTCCCATGAAACGCGTCTTAAATCACCTTTTTGTGGAAGTTGACAGGGCATACAAGGAAGGAGCGAATATCCTTATCCTTTCCGACAGGGGGATGGATGAAACCCGTGTGGCTATTCCTTCACTGCTGGCAGTTGCAGCCGTTCATAAGCATCTGGTTGATACGAAGAAGTGTACCGCCATGTCACTTATAGTTGAGTCCGGCGAGCCACGTGAGGTCCACCATTTCGCGACGCTGCTGGGTTACGGCGCTCTCGCGGTAAATCCGTATCTGGCACATGCTGCGGTAGCAAGGCTTGTGGACGAGGAACTGCTTGACAAGGATTATTACGCGGCAGCGGCAGATTATGATGAGGCTGTTTTGTTCGGTATTGTCAAAATTGCTTCCAAAATGGGTATTTCCACCATACAGTCCTATCAGGGCAGCAAGATATTTGAAGCAATAGGCATTTCCGAAGAAGTAATAAATGACTATTTTACCGGAACTGTGAGCCGAATCGGGGGCATCACGCTGGAAGATATCGGAAAAGCGGCGGACTTACAGCATAGCAGAGCGTTTGATCCGCTTGGACTGGCAACAGATCTGGAACTAACCGCCCTCGGAAGGCATAAACGCCGCAGTCAGGGAGAGCAGCACAGGTACAATCCCGCGACTATACATATGCTTCAGCTGGCGACCCGTGAGGGCGATTACGGGAAGTTTAAGGAATATACCCGCATGATAGACGGTGAGGAAAGCGGATATTTGAGAAGCCTGCTTGATTTTGACAGTACCTGCGAGCCTGTTCCCATTGATGAGGTGGAGAATGAGGAAAAAATCGTTACACGTTTCAAGACCGGTGCCATGTCATACGGTTCCATTTCCGAGGAGGCACATCAGACGCTGGCTATAGCCATGAACCACCTGCATGGCAAGAGCAACAGCGGTGAGGGCGGTGAGAGCGATGAGCGTATCATGAGCGCCGGGACTAAGGATGATCGCAGCTCGGCTATCAAGCAGGTGGCGAGCGGACGCTTCGGTGTCACCAGCCGTTATCTGGTAAGTGCCAGAGAGATACAGATAAAAATGGCTCAGGGTGCGAAACCGGGAGAGGGCGGACATCTGCCCGGCAAGAAGGTTTATCCCTGGATCGCGAAGACCAGGCATTCCACACCCGGTGTCAGCCTGATATCCCCGCCTCCGCATCACGACATATATTCCATAGAGGATCTTGCACAGCTTATATATGACCTGAAATGCGCGAATAAGAATGCCCGCATATCAGTTAAGCTGGTATCGGAGGCCGGTGTGGGCACGGTAGCCGCGGGAGTGGCAAAGGCCGGAGCGAGCGTGGTCCTGATCTCGGGCTATGACGGCGGAACGGGAGCGGCGCCCCTTTCATCAATACATAATGCGGGACTGCCGTGGGAACTGGGTCTTGCCGAAACACACCAGACGCTGGTAGCGAACGGTTTGAGAAACCGTGTGGTGATAGAGACTGACGGTAAGCTTATGAGTGGCCGGGATGTGGCCATAGCAGCCATGTTGGGCGCGGAGGAGTTTGGATTTGCCACAGCTCCGCTCATTACGATGGGGTGCGTGATGATGAGACAGTGCCAGTCGGATACCTGTCCCATGGGCATTGCCACGCAGAATCCCGAGCTCCGCAAACGTTTTGCGGGCAAGCCGGAATATGTAGAAAATTTCATGATATTTATTGCCAGAGAGCTTCGCGAGATCATGAGCAAACTGGGTGTGAGAAGCGTTGCGGAGCTGGTGGGCAGGAGCGACCTGCTGAAGGTTAAGGAAGGTCTTACCGGCATAGGGAATAAACTGGATCTGTCGAAAATACTGTATACAGTTGGAAATGACACTGTGACAGATAATGAAAAAACATGTAATAAAAGCGAGTATGATTTCAGGCTTGAAACCACCAAGGATGAGAACGTTCTGCTGAAATCAAGGAAAATTAAGACCGCGATCGCTTCCGGTACGAAAACAGTTCTTCAGATGGAGGTAAAGAGCACTGACAGAGCGTTTGGAACCCTTCTGGGAGCTGAGATAACCAGAAAACACCCTGACGGGCTGCCTGAAGATTCTATCACTGTAGAATGCACAGGGTCCGGAGGCCAGAGTTTCGGGGCTTTCATACCATCCGGACTAAGCATAAGGCTTACCGGCGACAGTAACGATTATTTCGGAAAAGGGCTGTCGGGTGGCAAGCTTGCGGTTACTGTTCCTCCTGAGGCTAAGTATGATCCCGGTGACAATATAATCATCGGAAATGTGGCACTGTACGGGGCTACCTCAGGCAAGGCATTCATAGCGGGAATGGCCGGTGAACGTTTTGCGGTCCGTAATTCGGGAGCCATAGCGGTTGTTGAAGGAGTGGGCGAGCACGGCTGTGAATATATGACAGGCGGTATCGCGGTGATCCTCGGAAGTACCGGCAAAAACTTTGCCGCCGGTATGAGCGGAGGCATAGCGTATGTGCTTGACGAGGACAATAAACTGTATCGGAACCTCAATAAGCAGCTGGTCACCATGGAAACCGTGGAGCATAAGGAAGACGCGGATGAACTTAAGAAGATCATAACCGAACATTTTGAAGCTACCGGATCGAAGAAGGCGAAGAACATACTGGAACATTTTGATGAATTTATACCGCATTTCAAGAAGATCATCCCGACCGATTACAAGGAGATACTGAGGCTGATCGCAAAGGAAACGGAGAACGGCGCTGATATCGAAACAGCAAAGATAGAAGCCTTCAGGGCATTTGTAGGGGGTGAGCGGTAATGGGAAAGACTACCGGATTCTTGGAATATGAAAGGATGGATGGTCCGGTGAGGCCACAGGAAGAGCGTGTAAAGGATTTCTGTGAATTTCACGGACCGCTTGATGAATCTGAGCGGGTAAAGCAGGCGGCAAGGTGCATGGACTGCGGTGTACCCTTCTGTCAGGCGGGAATGTTGATATCGGGCATGGTTTCAGGGTGTCCTTTGCATAATCTGGTGCCTGAGGTCAACGACCTGGTGTACAGGGGCAGGATGAAGGAGGCATATCAGAGGCTTTCTGTCACACACAGCTTTCCTGAGTTTACAAGCCGTGTGTGTCCGGCTTTGTGCGAGGCCGCATGTACATGCGGGCTTCACGGCGAACCCGTATCCACGAAGGAAAATGAAAAGGCAGTGATAGAGTACGCCTTTGAACATGATCTGGTAAAGGAAGATGCACCGATCGTCAGAACCGGTAAAAAAGTGGCCGTTATAGGCAGCGGACCTTCTGGTCTGGCGGCTGCGCAGCTGCTTAACAGGCGGGGACATCTGGTCACTGTCTATGAGAGAAAGGACAGGGTTGGCGGACTGCTGATGTACGGCATTCCGAATATGAAACTGGACAAATCCGTGATTGATCGCCGCGTGAAGCTTATGGAGGAAGCCGGTATCAGGTTTGTGGTAAATACAGATGTGGGCAGGGATATCCATGCAGCGGATCTGGAAAAAGAATATGATGCGGTGGTTTTAGCCTGCGGCGCTTCAAATCCGAGGGATATAAACGCTCCCGGACGGGATGCGGCCGGAATAAGGTTTGCTGTCGATTTCCTGTCAGAGGTGACTAAGAAACTGCTGGATGGCAAGTCAGAAACATTTAAAGATATTCCGTATGATCTCGCGAAGGATAAGGACGTGATCATCATAGGAGGCGGCGATACCGGCAATGATTGTGTGGGAACCTGCATCAGGCTTGGCGCAAAGAGCGTTACCCAGCTAGAGATGATGCCGAAACCTTCAGAAGAAAGACTTGCGTCCAATCCCTGGCCCGAATGGCCGAAGGTACTCAAGACTGATTACGGGCAGGAAGAGGCCATATGGAAGTTTGGTTCGGATCCCAGAATATACCAGACTACCGTGAAAGAGTTCGTAAAAGATAAAAAAGGAAACCTGAAAGAAGTGGTCGTAGTAAGCCTCAAAGCCCAAAAGGATGAGAAGACCGGGCGCATGAGCATGGTGCCGGTAGAGGGGACTGAAAAAACACTGCCGGCCCAGCTGGTACTGATAGCGGCCGGATTCCTCGGAAGTGAGAAATATGTTACGTCAGACTTCGGTGTGGAAACCGACGGACGCACCAATGTAAAGACCGAGGCCGGCAGACATTCAGCTTCCGTAAAAAAGATATTTACCGCAGGTGATATGCATATCGGACAGTCACTGGTGGTCCGTGCCATCGCGGAGGGACGCTCTGCCGCGAAGGAAGTTGATGAAGCGCTGATGGGATATACTAATCTGGAGTGAACCGGACTTTAAAGGTTTAGGGAAACATTTGCTTAATCATTGATTCCTTAGACCGGGAGAGAAAACAGGATAAACATGTCGAAAATGAAAGGAATTTAAGGAAATGATATGTGACAGGAAACTTATCCTTGAGGATGGATCCGAATATCTTGGAAATGGGTTTGGAGCTGAAAAAGAGACTGTCTGTGAGGTGGTTTTCAATACTTCCATGGCCGGGTACCAGGAGATCGTTTCGGATCCGTCATATACGGATCAGGCTGTGGTCATGTCTTACCCGCTGATAGGCAATTACGGGGTGGCTGACGAGGATTACGAAAGCAGGATCATTTCGCCTTCAGCACTTATTGTCCGTGATATCAACGATAATCCGTCCAACTTCCGGTGGGCGAAAACTCTGCCGCAGCTGCTCGAGGAAAACGATATTCCCGGTATATGCGGGATCGATACCAGAAAACTGGTGAGACATATTCGCGACAGGGGGGCTCTGCGCGGTATAGTAACGGATGCTTCTACATCCGTTGAAAAAGGCGTGGCCAAGATTCTGACCACGCCTGCTCCGCATGACGCGGTAAAACGTTGCAGCTGCTCAAGAAGATGGTACAGCAGAACTTCAAACCCGCAGTACAATGTAGTGGTGATAGACTGCGGCGTGAAAATGAATATCATACGTATGCTGAACCGGTATCGCTGCAATGTAACGATAGTTCCGTATGATACTGATGCGGATGAGATACTCGCTCTTCATCCTGACGGCATCATGATATCGAACGGACCCGGGGATCCTACGGATGTCCCGGAGGTTATAGAAACCCTGAAGAGACTGAGGATCAATGCCGATGCTTCGTTCTCCGGAAACAGTACAGACGGAAGAAGGAACGGGAAGACAGCAATGTTCGGTATATGCCTCGGACACCAGCTGCTGGCACTTTCATACGGAGCAAAGACCTATAAGCTCAAGTTCGGTCACAGGGGCGCAAACCACCCGGTCAGGGATCTGAAGACCGGACGGATAGCGATAACAAGCCAGAATCACAGCTATGCCGTGGATGAAGACTCTCTGTCCGGAACAGGTCTTAAGGTGTCGCATATCAATATCCTGGACAACACGGTGGAAGGCTTATGCAATGAGGAAGACAGGGTATTTTCTGTACAGTTTCATCCCGAGAGCGCTCCGGGGCCGCAGGATTGCGGGGAATTGTTCGAATATTTTACCCGTCTTATGAGTAACAGATAACAGTAACAATAAAGCATGAGGTGTTAAAATTATGCCCAAACGCACAGATATCAAAAAAATCCTGGTGATAGGCTCCGGCCCGATAGTCATAGGACAGGCAGCGGAATTTGATTATGCCGGAACCCAGGCCTGTCTTGCTTTAAAGGAGGAAGGCTATGAGGTGATACTTGCGAATTCAAATCCCGCGACGATCATGACAGATCACGCAATTGCGGATAAAGTGTATATGGAGCCGCTGACTTTGGAATATATGGCCCGCATCTGCCGCTATGAGCGGCCGGATGCCATAGTTCCCGGTATAGGCGGACAGACGGGTTTGAATCTTTCACTTCAGCTTTACGATAAAGGTATTCTGGAAGAGTGCGAGATCGAGCTGTTAGGCACTGACGCTGACAGTATCAGGAAAGCGGAGGATCGGGAGCAGTTCAAGGAACTGTGTGAGACATTGGGCGAACCGGTGGTTCCGTCGCAGATCGCGGAAACGGTGGAAGAGGGCTTGGCGGCTGCCGAAAGTATCGGGTATCCGGTGATCCTTCGTCCGGCGTTTACCCTCGGCGGAACAGGAGGCGGATTTGCTTCCGATACGGAAGAAATGCGTCAGAAGATGAAGAATGCGCTTGCTCTTTCTCCGGTACATCAGGTGCTGGTGGAAAAAAGCATAAAGGGCTACAAAGAGATCGAATACGAGGTGATGCGTGATGCCAATGACACCGCGATCACTGTCTGCAATATGGAAAATCTGGATCCGGTGGGAATACATACAGGCGATTCCATCGTGGTGGCGCCCAGCCAGACCCTTACCAATAAGGAATACCACATGCTCAGGGACAGCGCTTTAAAGATCATCAGGGCATTAAAGATCAAAGGCGGATGTAACGTGCAGTTTGCGCTGGATCCCGAATCCTTCAGATACTATGTGATAGAGGTCAACCCCAGGGTTTCCCGTTCATCCGCACTTGCCTCCAAGGCCAGCGGCTATCCTATCGCGCGTGTTTCCGCAAAGATAGCGGTCGGAATGAATCTGGACGAGATAAAACTGGCCAATACTCCCGCCTGTTTTGAACCCTCGCTTGACTATGTGGTCACCAAGATGCCACGTTTTCCGTTTGATAAATTTACACTTGCTTCAAATGTTCTGTCTACTCAGATGAAGGCTACGGGCGAGACCATGAGCGTTGGCAGGACTATGGAAGAGAGTTTGCTCAAGGCCATACGTTCCCTTGAGGATGGCAAGAACCATATCCATCTGGCAAAATTCGACGTGAAAAATCTGTCTGATAAGCCTGAACCGGAAAACAGACAGGAAGCGGTCGGAAAGCTTCTCAAATATATCGAAGACGGTACCGATGACCGCATTTACGCCATCTCCGAACTGCTCTGGCTGGGTACGGATCCGCAAGTCATTTATGACCGGACGAAGATAGACATGTTCTTCCTGGACAAGATAAAGAGAATAGTAGATTTCGAGATCAGACTTGAAGAAAGTTCTCTGGACCGCACCCTGCTTTATGAGGCCAAGCGAATGGGATTCTCTGATTCGTATATCGCGGAACTTACCGGATGCAGTGAGGACGACATATGGCAGCTGAGAAAGCTCTATGATATCCGTCCGGTATATAAGATGATCGATACCTGCGCCAGCGAGTTTGAAAGCTATGTACCGTATTTTTATTCAACATATGAGGAAGAAAACGAATCGAGAGTATCACAGAATAAAAAGATCATAGTTTTAGGTTCAGGACCCATCAGGATAGGGCAGGGCGTGGAATTTGACTATTCCACGGTTCATGCTGTAAAGACCATTCATGATATGGGCTACGAGGCTATCGTTATAAACAACAATCCGGAAACCGTATCCACCGATTATACGACTGCGGATAAGCTGTATTTTGAGCCCCTTACCGCGGAAGATATCATGAATGTCATAGATATGGAAAAGCCAATGGGAGTAATAGTGTCCCTCGGAGGACAGACTGCGGTAAACCTGGCTGAACCGCTTACGAAACGCGCAGTCAGCATCATAGGTACCGGACTCGAAGCAATATTTGCATCTGAGGACAGGGATGCTTTTGAAAATGTTATAAAGAAACTTGAAATACCGCATCCGCAAGGACTGGCGGTTACCAGCATCGAAGAAGGGATAAGGGCAGCAGGTGAAATCGGCTACCCTGTTCTCGTGCGTCCTTCTTTTGTCCTCGGAGGCCGCGCCATGGAGATCGTAGCCAATGAGGAGATGCTGGTCAAATACCTTAAAAACGCCGTGGAAGTGGATAAAGACCGCCCTGTGCTGGTGGATAAGTATATCGTCGGCAAGGAGGTGGAGGTTGATGCCATATGCGATAAGTCAGAGGTATTCCTGCCCGGCATCATGGAGCTGGTGGAACGTACAGGCGTGCACTCCGGAGACAGTATGAGCGTTTATCCTCCGTTTTCGATATCGCGGAAGGTTAAGGAAACTATATGGGATTATACGAAAAAACTGGGCGTGGGTCTGGGAATTTGCGGACTATTCAACATCCAGTTCATAGTCGACAAGAATGAAAATGTATATATCATAGAGGTCAATCCCAGGGCTTCGAGGAGCGTCCCTTTCCTTTCAAAATCGTCAGGTGTGCCTCTCGTGGATATCGCTACCAGGGTGATGCTGGGAGAGACACTGCGGGCGCAGGGATATGCCGACGTTGCCATGATAGGAAAGGATGATAATACAGATAAGGAAATGTGGTATGTCAAGGCTCCGGCCTTCTCTTTTGAAAAACTGAACGGAATGGACGCTTATCTCTCCCCCGAAATGAAATCAACAGGTGAGGCCATAGGATACGACAGAAGCTTAAAACGCGCCTTATATAAAGCATTGCAGGCTTCAGGGATCAAGATGAAGGAATATGGCACGGTTATTGTCACGCTGGCGGATGAAGATAAGGAGGAAGCGCTGCCTCTGGTGAAACGCTTCTATGAGCTCGGGTTCAACATCGAAGCTACAGTGGGAACCGGTGAGTTCCTTAAAAAGCACGGTATACGGACTCGCATCCGCAGAAAACTGAGTGAGGGCAGCGACGAGATCCTGCGCTCGATCAGAGCCGGGTATGTGAGTTATATCCTCAATACCAGGGCGATCCTTTCGGGAATTCATTATCAGGACGGCATCGAGATCCGCCGGACAGCCATCATGAACGGGGTCACCATGTTCACCTCGCTTGATACCGTGCGCATACTGCTGGACGTGCTTGAAGATATAGCACCCAGGATATCGACGATCTGATTTTACCTGGTTACTATTTACAGCCATGCCAGTGGGAAACTTCCCAAAAGCTTGCTTTTAAGGGAAGTTTCCCACTAGTACATCGATCGCGAAATAACTGGACTAATGCGCCGAATGCTTGCCC
>JAILRI010000084.1 GCA_024698555.1 Lachnospiraceae bacterium | reverse complement strand
TTATGTTCATGGCTTCTCCTCCTTAATTCCAGTATGCAGGGTCATCTTCGTCAGGAATTTCATCATCGCCTTCACCGGCGAGCTCTGAAAGGCTTAATTCCGCGTCTCTTAAGTATTGCATCAATTCTTCCCTGAGTGCATAGGTTGTTCCTCCCGGTTCGCAGCCTCTCTTTATGATCGCTTCGACCTGCTGTTCAGACTCCTCTGTCTTTTTTTCGATCACATTGTCTCTTAACGAGTATCTGAACCTTATCGATTCAAGAACGCTGTCCGTAATATGTACCCACAGCGAGGTAATGTATTCCTTTGTTTCCTCTGCTATCGGTCCGCTCATATTCATGAGTGGCATGAGTTCACAGGAATTGATCGCTTCGGCGCCCGGGGTCGACCGGCTTGCAAAAAAAGTGTCTACAATACTGCTTCGTCTGTTGTTCTTTGAATTAATCATTTTTTCCTCCTATGCATCTTTGCAGCCGTTGTGTGTTTGTTTTACCTGCAAACAAACGGTTCAAAGGTTTCTTTTGTTTTCATGTCTACATTGTAGGACTTATTTTTGCGCCTGACATTAAACACCCGGTTTAAAAAATCGAGTAGGCTGACTCCTACTCGATTCGACGGGCCATCTCGCGTACATAGTCCGCTCGATGACCGTTCACTCAGCCCTCAGTTTGCAAGCAAGCTTGCACTGAGGGCATTCGCTTATCGCACAAAAAAATTCAGACCGGGGTTCTACGGTCTGAATTGTAGTATTTATGCTGTTTTCCTGTTTGCGCGAATTACACTTGGATATTTCCGGTCAATAAAGCTTTGGCAGGTTTTCCTTTGTTATTACATAGGGGCTGTCATAAACCTTTTTCAGCTGTTCGAAGCTGTTGAATTCCTCTGTCAGGCAGAAGACCTTTGACCAGGTCATATAGCTCGCCCAGCCTATGTGGCGCTCGTGGATGGCTTCCGGATCCGGCAGCGTGCCTATTTCTCCTATGAGCACCACCTTGTTTGCGTCCGTGATCTTCGTTAGCTCCTCGAATTCCCTGTTATGCCCGCTGTGCAGATGCTTTTCCGGGTACATATCACGCGATATGATGTCGACTACATCGTCACCCGGGTAATACTCCTTTTTCGGTGCATTCCACACCCACAGCAGGTTGTGAAGGCCGTGTACGTTGACGAAGCGGTCGTACATCATGCGCCAGAGCTTCTTTACCGCATCTGCGCCCTTTCTGCCCCACCAGAACCAGATTCCGTCTGCCTCGTGGAAGGGGCGCCAGAGAATAGGTATGTCCTGCTCGGAAAAGGGCCTTAGTATGCCTGCCATTACATCCATATCAGAGATAAGTGCCTTGTTTTCAGGTGTTCCGGGCATTGAGGCAAGGTCTGCATCAAAGCCTGTATGTTCCGAAAAGAAGGATTTTGAGCGGCCGTAGAGCGGGGAAAACCAGTGCCAGGTGAAGGTGATAAGCCCTTTTTTATCGGCCCACTCCCAGGCTCTCTGCAGGGTTCCGCGGTTTTCCTCCACTTCCTTCATGCACTCTTCGTCTGTATCAAGATAATTTATGTTCGGAGAATAAGACAGGAGTTCAAAGCCCAGCAGCGCCGGCTCCTTGCCCGTTATCTTCTTTATATGATGCAGCTCCTCCATTGCAAGGGTCTGCGTGTGCTGGCCGGTCACCAGCTTCTCGCCCGCGGTTTCTGCAAGAAATTTCAGCACGTTTTTTGCGCTCGCGCCGGCTTTTTCATCTGTTGGAATAGAAATGTAGCTCATAGCCCCTCCTATACGCAATGCAATTATTTTGGTTGATTATAACTGCTAAAACTGTTTTTATCAAGGGGGTTTTATCACAATTTATCGTACTTGTCGGACCTTCCCTTTGCCTTCTCCACCGGGTACTTTCGCTCGTTCTGATCCATCTTTTTGTTGATGATCTCATCCTCATCAAGGCCCAGCTTGTCCAGAAGGTTTCTCGAATAAACCATGACATCCGCCAGCTCTTCCTTCACTGCGTTTATGTCGTACTCGTCGCTCCACTGGAAGCATTCAAGCAGCTCCGCTGCCTCTATGACTATAGATTTTGCCAGATTAGCCGGCGTATGGAACTGATCCCAGTCCCTATCCACTGAAAACTTCCTTATACGCTCTATCGTTTCCTGTTTCATGGGGTGCTCCTTTAACCAAAATATTCTCTAAGATATGCTCTCAGGTTTTGATCACAGACATACACATATGTGCCCTTTATACCTCTGGTCATAAGCGTTGAATATATATTTAGAATATACTCTTTTTGTGCGGCATCATCTTTCGTTTTGCCAAGGTTATCATAATATGAATTTTTCTTTATACATATGCTGTTTGATTCTGTGTCGTATTGGATTTCCGGGCCAAAGATAACACCTGCGATATTAAGATCATAACCCTGAGCCGTGTGGATGCAACCTATTTCATTTATTGAATTTTGACTGTTGATCCAGTCTGTAGCAGTCGAGTTCCACTTGTAGCCTATTCCGTCCAGAATGATATCATATGCATTATCATCATTTTTTGAATTCCACTTCCATCCATAGCCTGCAAGCACTCTGCAAAGTCCGAGTTTCTCATTCTTCATTTTTATTTCCTTGATCATGTCATTAGGATTTTCAAAAAACCTAAGTTCATAATTCTCAAATTTCTTGTGTTTTTCCTGTTCCTTTCGGGTGAGAACGTCCTTTACATATTCAATGTAATCATTTCCTCCTTTGCAGCGTAATTGTGATACCAACTCTATTTTAGCTTTCAGATGTCCTGATATCTTTTTTTCAAACTCCTCCTGTTTTATATCAGAAGGGCGAACCGACTGATCTTTATCGTAAAAGATTATTTGATTCTTACTGCACTAAAAAAATCCAATCCAACTGTGTTGCGGTTTCTTCCAAGCCCAGTTTCATATTGATCTTGTCATATGCCGGATATTGTGCCAGGGAAGCACGGCGATGTAATCTGTGAGCTTCATCTACCACCAGAAGGTCGTAATAGTCATTAACTACGTCCTCCGGCTTAATAATAATATCTGCAGATAATCCATTTATAGAAGCAAACACTTTTTTCAGAGACGTTCTTAAAGATTGCATAGCTCATATTTCTCATTGCATCACTTGAATATTGAAATTCTGTTATTGAAACCATAACCGCGCAGCTCCTTCCGTTATTATATTTCGATTATATCAGGATATTTTCCGGACAGAAACTCCCTGATCCCTATGTAGTTTATGCCGTTTTCGTCCGTCCAAGGTTCTATGTCGTCCTTAACGACCACTATTTTTTTGAAAGAATCTCCGATTCTGTTCAATGATGACGTCTCCTGCAGACGTTTTTCGTTTGTGTCCACATTTAATGCAGATTGAATATAAAGCTGGCTTTCACTGTTTCTGGCAATGAAGTCCACTTCAAGCTGTGTTCTTACATCTTTGCCTTCAGAGTTTCTGTGCCTGTATTCCACCATTCCAACATCGACACTGAACCCGCGTACTACAAGCTCATTGTATATTATATTTTCCATGATATGGTTTTCTTCCTGCTGTCTAAAGTCAAGCAGCGCATTTCTTAGCCCCACATCCGCAAAATAATACTTTAACGGTGTTCCAATATATTTTCTACCTTTAACATCATATCTGAAAGCCTTCCGTAAAATGAATGATTCAGTAAAACAGTCAAGATATCTGTTTATGGTTGCCGCTCCAATCTTTATTCCGAGCTTTGACTCGAAAGTATCCGCTATTTTCTTAGGATTTGATAGCGAACCGACAGAAGAAGCCACTATGCGGATCAGGTCATCAATAGTACTTTTATCGCCCTTGATCTTGTAGCGCTCCAAAACATCCTTCATGTAAGTATTATC
>JAILRI010000078.1 GCA_024698555.1 Lachnospiraceae bacterium | reverse complement strand
CGGCAACTCTCCCAAAGCGTGCCTGTCACCTGATATTGCCTGAATGACAGGGGTATTCATCATCTGCTCACGATTGTTATTCAGATCGTGATACATACTGATCTTCAGGAATGACAGCAGGCCAAGGCTCACCTCCCTGACAAGCTTCCATCCCTTTTTATCAATGATCTCTTCTATCTGCTCCAGATAATTCTCGAAAGAATCCTTGTTTTTCAGTTCAAATGTAGGCAGATCAATCCCGTAATCCTGATTGAACAGATAGTCCAGCGTAGGATTAACCTCTATCTCGTCGTCATATTTACTGAGCGTATACGGCGCATTCAACGACTTGATTCCCAGCTGTACCGGCATCATCAAAAGCGGGGATTTAATCCAGGGCGAACTATCCCGGTTGTGCTCTCTCCAAAGAATAAATCCAAAAGAAAGGTACAAGATGTTGGTGCCCTGCTCTTCCTGTGCAAGCCTTGTCTTTGCGCGGAGGTTCTTAAGCGTTTTCTCACGCTCCATGACGGTACCTTCCGCTTTGATGTCACCCACATGAACCGGAAGCGAATAAGACAGCGTCTCCAACAGAGCCAGCATGGAATATGTTCTGAAATCAGAATCCTTACTGATCGGTCTCTGGAAAGTCAAAGTCTTCTCGCTTACCGCGAGTTGGTTAAACAGATCTGTTGCGCCGGGTTCAAGAATTTTCAATGTCTGTCTCTTGGACTCACGGTAATTGATCATCTTGTTACGCTTACCGGTATCCAGCAGTTCCTTCTTCCAGCGATCCATCTTCCGCTCCAACAATGTCTGGGGCGAAACGTTTTCTTCTATTTGTGTATTTTCGACACCACTTGTGGTGGCTTTTTCAATGATTTCTTCATCCTCTTCTGAATCAATGCTGATATCGTCTTCCGTATCATCATCTTTGTCTGAGGATGCTTCCTCCATAATCCGCATAAAGACCTGTTCATTACTATTATCCGTAGAAGGCTTTGGTTCTTCAGTCTTATGTTCTCTCAAAGTCTCTGTAACAGGATTGCTCAGAGGTACAGATTCAGAAGAATTTTCCGGCTTAATTTCCGGCATCGGAGCAGGTGCCGGTTCAGGCTTCATTGCCTTCTCAGCATCTATCGCGGCCTGTTTCTTGCGATTATGATTATCTTTAACAGCTTCATTATATGAATCCGGATTCAGCGTATAACGTGAAAACGCTGCCCTCCAGGCATCAGCGCCAAAAGAATTGCAGATATGATAAACCGCCCCACACACCGGACAGGTGTGGGCAGTTAGCAATTCATTATTGCACCCGTTGGTGAATGCCGCCTTAAGTATCTGACGGCTGATCCTCGCACAACTCGGGCAGAGTACAGTGGCTGCCTTAGAGCCAATGTCACATTTTACGACTATCATTTCTGCCATTTATAACACCTTTTTTCTATATCTGAAGTCCTTCAGACATTACTTTGTCAAATTCAGTATCATCTTCATCGCCTTCACTGCTTTTATCTTCTACCATAACAGAATCTTGTCCCTCATACAGCATGGTAATGAAGTCCGTAGTGATTTATTCTATCTCTTCGCTTTCAAACATATCAAGCAATACTCCGCCGCCCAAAGCATTAATATATTGCAGAGTTAGTCGCAGATATGTTCGTGTAGGAAGACTTCCATACCTATCCACCGATTCCCTCCATCCCCTTATAATTACGGAAACAATCGTCAGGTTAGAATAAATAATAGCATATCCGTATTAATCTGTCAGTAAAAAGCTTTGTTAATTCAAGGAAAACTGGTTACTATTCACAGCCAAATGGGTACAGGTATTTACCATTCGACATTTTTGGGGTATCACTTCTGATCCCATAACGATTTTCAAAAAATAACAAAACTTCAAAAAGCCTTGATTTTTTCAATATTTTTAGATATTTTTTCTTGACGTTTGAATCGTTATGTGTTGTACTATACTCATAACGATTTGGAGGTGTATCACATGGCAATCATTCATCAAAAAGACAAACGTTCAGGCATAACATATGTCTACGAAAGCAAATCAGTCTGGGACAAGGAGAAGAAGCAGTCCCGTTCCAAGCGCACCCTGATCGGAAGACTAGTCGAAGAAACAGGGGAAGTGATCCCTACCGACGGCCGCTGTAAAAAACTCAGCCCAGGATATGTGCCGACCGAGGGAGAATACGCAATGCCTTCCACCATCAAGGAACTCCGCAACGAGGTCAAGCGCCTTCTTGAGGAAAATTCAATGCTGAAAAACGAGGTTCAGGAACTAAAAAGAAAACATAAAGGATGAGGGAAAACCATCCGGATTGCTCTATTTCTCCGTTTCACACTCTTCTTTCCGGTTCCCGGTTTTCGCCGGCCTGCGGACTTTATCAAATTCCTTCAGAACCCTTTGCATATCGTATTCGATCCGGGCAATGCACTCTTCTTTCATTTCGACCGGAACTCCAAAAAAGGCCTCTGCTATGCTTCCAGCAATACATGCCAGCGTATCGGTATCTCCGCCGAGCGAAATCGCGTTTCTGATCACATCTTCCAGACTGTTGCCCTCAAGAAAAGATATGATAGCTTCGGGCACGCTTCCCTGGCAGCTTGCATCCATGTGATAATGTGGTCTGATCTCATCACAGGTTCGGGACAGATCGTAGCCGAATTCTTTTATGATATAAACCTTGATCTCCTGCTTTGTGCTGCCGGTTCTTGCCATAAATATTGCCGATGCAGTTGCTTCAGCACCCTTGATGCCTTCCGGGTGATTATGCGTCACTTCTGCCGTCCATCGTGCAACTTCTCTGGTACGCTCAATGGTATCAAACAACCATCCGACAGACGACACCCGCATTGCCGATCCGTTGCCCCAGCTGTTATACGGCTGCGGATCCCTGCTCCTCAGCCATTCGGCAAATCTGCCACCGTATCCGACATAAGGATATCTCTTACCCCAGTTCTGCATCGATCTGACAACAGCTGTGGTTATTTCCTCTTCGCCCGCATCGCGGTCGCAGGACATCAGAGCCTGCGCCACTGCGATCGTCATAACAGAGTCGTCTGTATACTCAACGTCATTGTTAATCAGTTCAAAATCCTTTGTTTTATCGCCCCTGTCGAACTCATAGGGTGATCCGATCATGTCTCCCAATAATGCCCCGTACATTTAGCTTTCCTCCTTTTCATCTTCCCATGCCCCAAAATATTTTTTTCTCCGTTTTCTAACAGTATAGCATATCCGTCTATACAATACGTCCACTTATATGTTTTACGATAGTATAACATCAAAAAAGTTCTGATTCTATCTTTATTTCTTAGTGTTTTGTCCTTGACAGAAAAATCTTTATATAATACGCTGTACTCATAACGATATGAGCTGTATCCGATGGCAATTATTCATCAAAAAGACAAAAAGAAATAGGGATTAATTTGTATCATGATCAATGTAACGATATGGAATGAAAATATACATGAGCGGCAGCAGGAGGAGGTACGGGCAATATATCCCACCGGTATCCATGGCTGTATTGCTCAGTTTTTAAGCCGCAATGAAGATATTAAAATCCATTTGGCGACCTTTGACGAACCCGAGCACGGACTTACGCAGGATATCCTGGATAACACGGATGTGCTGGTCTATTGGAGCCACATGGCTCAGGAAGAATTCTCGGATGTGGTCGCAGAAAGGATTCATCAGGCTGTGTTAAACGGTATGGGTCTTGTTGCGCTTCATAGCGCGCATGCCAGCAAGATGATGAAAAAGCTGCTTGGGACGACTATGACGCTGAAGTGGCGTCACAACGACAGGGAACGCCTTATCGTGACAGCCCCCGCGCATCCGATAGCCTCAGCGGTTCCTGAATATATCGAGCTTCCGGTGGAAGAAATGTACGGGGAATATTTTGATATTCCCAAACCGGATGACGTGGTATTTACAGGATGGTTTGCTGGCGGAGAGGTATTTAGGAGCGGCTGCACTTTTACAAGAGGGCTTGGAAAGATCTTTTATTTCCAACCTGGGCATGAGGCCTATCCGATATATCATGACAGGAATATCCAAAGGATCATTACAAATGCGGTATATTGGTGCGCACCGGGCAGAAGAATAAAGGCTCCCATGGAATGTCTGGAAATAACAACTTCTCCCGAGAAACTCAGGGAAGCTCAGCTCAAGTCGGACTCAGAACCTGAGAGCTCCGGCGGTATCAGGCTTTCTGTTTTTTATGATCACCTTCGCGAGGCTGCCGGGCAGACGGGGAGGACTTTTGAGGAGCTCCTTGCCGAAGCGCACAGAGCCGGTATCAGCGGCGTTGAGATGGAATATTCAACTTTGGAACAAAAGCCGGAGCTGGATCGTATCATAAAAAATGCAGACATGGAAATATCCAATCTGTATCATTTCTTCGATTTTGGGCACAGGTATGCTCAAGACATGCAAACGGGGCGGAAGATGATCGACACCGCGAGGACCTTAGGTATCGAAAGAGTCATGATAATTCCGGGATTTCTGTCACCGGATCAGGTAAAGCTCCTGAACAAAGCAGGTGGATCATACGAGGAAACAGAAGCTTGTATGAATAAAATTCCGGAGATCCTTGCTATGCGCGACGCAATCGCAGGGCTTACGGAATATGCCGCTCAATATGACATCATGGTATCTATCGAGGATTTCGATGCCTATGATTCTCCAATCGCAAGAATAAATCATATACGGTGGTTTCTGACACAGATACCGGATTTAAAGCATACTCTCGACATGGGAAACTATTGTTTCAGCAACGAAAATGTGGAAGAAGCATATGAACTCTTTAAGGATCGGATCGGGCATGTACACTGCAAGGATCGTGGACAGGAACAGGAAGATGAATCGAAGATCCGGGAGAACCTGGGCATTCCCTGTGGGGAGAAGCTCGTTTACCGCCGTGGCTTAAGACCGGTTCCTGTGGGAGACGGTTATATTCCGATTGCCGAACTCGTCCATAAACTCAGGAAGCAGGGTTATAGGGGCTATCTCGCCATCGAGCACTTCGGCTCGCCCAATCAGCTTGGATATATGTTGAAATCCGCGAAGTTTTTAAAAGCATTATTATAGTTTTTGCTCAATTTTCACCAATTATTGTCAAAGTATTTATGGATAATTGGAGGTTTTGGGCATTTTTATGCATTTTCCTCCATTTTTCGAACCGGTAACGGATAAACGCATAGAAAAAGGACCGGATTGTATTCCGATCCTTCGTTCAATGTTAAGCATCTGTCAGGCTGTTACCGCCAGCCTCTTTACAAGCATTATCACTCCCACTGCTGCCAGTATCGGCAAAGCCAGATATACACTCCTGCGGCGACAAGCCCTATCGTATGCAGGTCGCTTTGATGTCACAGGGCTTGTTTTAACTTTTATCTCACTGACTGTTTATTTACTGACAGACATTACTGCAGCCTCGTTGATCTCCTGGATATCCTTTTTCAGCCGTCTGTATTCTATGGTAAACATAATGATATGCGTTGCCGCATAACCCGCAATAGTAGTGGCAAACGCCGCGGGATACTTGTGCAGCTGCCACAGCAGAACGGTAATAGCCATGCATACGGTGGCGGTAACCACAAAATATATAAGACTCTGCACCAGAAAACTTATTTTTTCCATGTCATATATGAATGTCATTGTAGAAAAAGTAAACCCGATCAATCCGTATAAAAGCACGTTAACATATGCACCGATAACCGGCGTAGGGAACAAGCCCCTGTAATCCGGTGACATAGAAATATAATCCTCTACACCGTTAAGACCAATGATCAGGTCAATGAACAGGTTCACAAAAAGACCTGAAAACGCGGAGATCGCAAAACTGATCATGCCATTTTTCAAATACTTCATCATGTTACCCTCTCGTCACTTCAACCCCATGAATTTTTCCTTGATCTTAGACACATTCCTTCGGGACACATAAGTCTCATGGCCATTCCTGGTAATGATCCTTATGGTTCCTATGACACTCATATCCAGTTTCTTTATCTTCCTGATATTTATGATCTCCGATTTCGATATCCTGACGAAATGACGGTCTCCCAGCTCCTGCTCCAGTTCATAAAGCTTCCTGGATACGGTATAAGTATCATTTTCCCCCAGTACCATCACCTTCTGTCCCTCGGCATAAACACTGACGATATCTCCGGGACTCAGCATGCATCTGTTGCCCCGCCCGTCCGTACATGCGATCTTCAGGTCATAAATATCGTGAAGTTCCTTAGCTATGTTCTTTACTTCGTCATTTAGCTCATGATTGCATACATGCAGCTCCGGCTCCGGATATCTGCTGCTGATTTCGGTTTTTATCTCCATGGTGATCCGGTTCCCTGTATAAATGTGTGGATTTACTGTAACTAATGTCATCAAGGTGATTATTCAGAAACAATGTACAAGCCTCGCATTCGCAAAAAATGTTTCTATTCACAAAAAATGACTGTCAAACATATAAGAAAGTATACCAGATTACCGGAAAAATCGCAACGCTGAAACTTTATGCCTCACGCCAGATCAGCGCGCATCTTCCTGCCAAAGACAAAGCACGAGAGTGCGGTGAGCAGGCAAGCGCTGGCAGTCACGATGAAGAACGGGATCACAAATGCCTCGCCCGAAAAATCACAATCTATCGCCGACCTGGCAAGCTTCGTCGCATAAAAGAACGGAGTGCATTTGCTGATCGTTTCCATGATCCCGCCCACGCCTTCAACATCAAACCATATCCCACCCACAAACGAGCCAAGTGATATGATGATCGAACAAACCCCCGGGGCCGCCTTCTCATTCAGCAAAGTCCCGAAAAGGAAACCGATCGCTATAAACATAAGCGCCGAAGGAAGCACCGCAAAGGACGCGAGCGCCAGTCCTGCAGGGTTTAATTCGCTGCCTATGATGACGGCAATGACATAAGATACCACAAACGCTACCAGCACCTGAACAAAAGCTACAATGACCATCGGCAATATATACCCGCCTGTAAAATTCCCGCTCTTCATAGGGGAAGCAAACAGCCTGACAAGAAACGATCCGGATCTGTCCTTTGCCACACCGATAGCAGTAAACAGCATTACAAACGTCTGTCCGAAGATCGCTATGCCACCGGCCAGATTATCGATCCTGAAAAGCGTCATCCCTGCTTCTTTCGGAATACTTGCGTTGACCACCGACATGATCACCAGCATTACCAGAGGGAAAGCGATGCAAAATATATAGCTTAACGTATCCCTCGACATCTCAATCAGATTTCTTTTTGCAAAGCAAATAGTCCTGTTCATATGATCCACCTTCCTGTGATTAATTCATACTTTTTCCGCAATTTTCACGAACACATTTTCAAGACCCGTTTCGCCGGTCATGTCCTCGAGTTCTTTTAACGTCCCTTCAGCCGCGATGCGTCCGTCTATCAATATGAAAATATGATCCGCAAGCGCCTCGGCCTCTTCCATGTAATGAGTCGTAAGGACTATGGACATGCTATCTTTAAGCACCTCTATCTCTCTCCAAAGCTGCCTGCGCGCCAGAACGTCCAGTCCGAGGGTAGGTTCGTCGAGGAACAGGATCTTGGGCTCACCTATGATAGCCATCGCTATGGAGAGTTTTCTCTTCCAGCCGCCGGATAGCACCTTTGCCTTCTTATTCGTGAATTCCTCCAGACCGAAGGCTTTGATCGCGTTTGCCACGGCAGGAGCTACCCCTTCCTTCTCCAGATATATGCCTGCCATAAATTCCAGATTCTCGCGAACAGTCAGATTCTCAGCGACCGCAGTGTCCTGGGTCGATATACCCACCAGCCGCTTTACCGCTTCCGGTTCCTTTTCCACATCATGTCCCATAACATAAGCACTCCCCGCGCTCGGTTTTGACAGGCAGGAGAGCATCCTTATCGTTGTCGTTTTTCCTGCGCCGTTTACGCCCAGAAGCGCCACGAGCTTCCCCTCGGGAATGGTTATGGACAGCCCGTCAACGGCCGTTTTGTCCTTATACCTTTTTGTCAGCCCTTTTGTTTCGATCACATTTTCCATATAACCGCTCCTTTTTCTCTTTGTTTTACAGTTACTGCAGCCATATTAATCGTTTATCACCAAAAAATAAACGTTTATGACACAAGCGGTCAAAAAAAGCTTATGAACGGTCGTTTAAACTTCAAGGGAAGTATTAAGATTATTACAGTTTATCTTGTCATTTCGTATAAACTGTGATAACCTTAAGCACGGCAGGATTGTTGTGCCCATATGTTAGCTTTGGCTAACATGCCGGTTTATTACTGTATTGATCGCATAAAGTTTTCCTGTCATGAAATTTTTAAGCATGAGGTTTTAAAATGACACTTAAAGAATTGTCTGTGCATAAATCTGCCGTTATTGAAAAAGTCGGCGGTGACGGGGCATTGCGCCAGCATTTCCTGGATATGGGCATAATCCCCGGGGCAACCGTAACAGTCGTAAAATACGCACCCATGGGCGACCCTGTAGAACTCATGATACACGGCTACGAACTCACTCTGCGCCTTGATGACGCAGCCAGGATCGATATTTCACCGATAGAGGACTCTGCCGAAAGTTCTCATACAGCTATCGATAAATACTCTTCCAAACCGGAACAGCAGCATAAGAAAAATTCAGATAAGAGCAGAAAAGCCAATAAAAGTGTAAAGGAAAATGCTGATGAACAGGCCTTTGGCAGGACCGCCCACCCCGGCCTTGGCGAGGGAGGCAAATTTCATCCTAAGGGCAGCGGTGATCCCTTACCCGAAGGAACGGAGCTCACTTTCGCGCTCGTTGGCAATCAAAATTGCGGCAAAACCACACTTTTCAACCAGCTGACCGGTTCCAGCCAGCATGTGGGAAATTTCCCCGGAGTAACCGTTGACCGTAAAGATGGCGTGATCAAGGACTATCCGGATACTTTAGTTACGGACCTTCCGGGTATATATTCCATGTCACCTTATTCCAGCGAAGAGATAGTTTCCCGTAATTTTGTACTTAACGATAAGCCCAGAGCCATCATTAACATAGTTGATGCCACAAATATCGAACGCAACCTGTATCTTACCATGCAGCTGCTTGAGATGGATATCCCCATGGTACTGGCTGTTAACATGATGGATGAGCTGCGCGCAAACGGCGGCACCATCTACATAAACGATATGGAAAAAATGCTGGGCGTTCCTGTCGTTCCCATATCCGCAGCCAAAAATCAGGGCATAAACGAGCTCATAGAACATGCCATCCATGTAGCGAAATATCAGGAAAAACCTCTTGAGATGGATTTCTGCGATGAAAAGGATCATGGAGGCGCCGTTCACCGTTGTCTGCATGCCATCGGACATCTGATCAACGATCATGCCCTCGCTGCAGGGCTGCCCCTGCGCTTTGCCGCCAGCAAGGTCATAGAAGGAGACTCTCTGATAATCGACCAGCTGGGTCTTGACCAGAATGAGCTGGAAACTATGGAACATATAGTCCTGCAGATGGAAAAAGAACGTGAACTGGATCGCGCCGCAGCCATTGCTGATATGCGCTATGCTTTTATACACAAGGTATGTAACGCATGTGTTAAAAAGCCTCAAAAAAGTAAGGAAAGTATCAGAAGTGAAAGAATTGACCGGGTGCTTACAGGCAAATGGACCGCAATACCGTTGTTTATACTGATCATGGGTATCGTTTTCTGGCTGACCTTCAGTGTCATCGGCGGCACGTTGCAGAATCTGCTTGAAGCAGCCATCGACAGTCTGTCGGAGATCACGGATCGGGTGCTTGTTGCAGGCAATGTTAACGAAGCCCTTCGGGAGCTTATCATCAACGGAATCTTTGCGGGAGTCGGAAGTGTCTTAAGTTTTCTTCCTGTTATCGTTACCCTGTTTTTCTTCCTGTCACTGCTGGAAGACAGCGGATATATCGCCCGTGTGGCATTCTTTATGGACAAGCTTTTGAGAAAGATCGGTCTGTCCGGCCGCAGCATCGTTCCCATGCTGATCGGTTTTGGCTGCACCGTGCCTGCCGTTATGTCCACAAGGACCC
>JAILRI010000056.1 GCA_024698555.1 Lachnospiraceae bacterium | reverse complement strand
GGAGCTCTTCACCGAAGATATCTTGATCTGCTCCGATATCTTCATACCCCTGACCTCAAACTCGACACTGTTGTAGTCATACTCCCCGGTTCCCCGAAGATATGCCACCACTTTTGAAGGTGCCTCCACGGCAGCCATAGCGACAGCCGGCCTGAAAACAAAAAGTACCAATGCTGTCATGATCGTCATAGCGATCGCAATCTTTGTTCGTTTCATAACTTTTTTCCTCCTTTTGTTTTTGATAGACTCTCGGAATCTCTGAGCCGCATAAACACTGGCTTTTAGAGGTTCCATTTTTTAAATTCCCCCACATTTTCTGCAAAAAACAGTTGACATGGAGGCAAAAATGTGCGGCGCGCCTTGACGGCTCTACCTCGCCACAGGCGGCGAGGCGCGCCCTTCAATTAAGAAGCAAATACGCTTTTGATTGGAGGTGCACACTTTGAAACCTATTAACATCGGCGGCCATCCCGCCTATCAGGATCGGGTCCTGACTCAACTCCGTAAGTATTATCCAGATGCTGATACTTCTTTTGATCCTTCCACATGGTAAGTGTTGGAATAGTTCTGGAACCTTGACCTTTTACCTGTGGATCAGATCATGCAGGATCGTTATTCTGTATTCGGTCCGAAGCCAAGGCTCCCTTCCGATATGCTGCGTTCTTATCTGCTTTCCATGAAATTCAAAGTCGCTTCGCTTACTTCCTGGGTTTCCTCTCTGAAGCAGAACTATCTTTATGCCATCCTCTCCGGCTTTACTATCGGTGATACACCAGGAGTCGGAACCTTCTACGACTTTACCCGCCGTTTGTGGCTGTCTGATCAGGATAACCTTTCCGATCCACTTCATCCTCCGAAGGAGAAGCCCAAAAAGCCAAAGAAGAAGGGTGAAAAGGCAGCCCCGGTTGAAAAAGTGACCGTCTATGAACTTTTGGCAAAATTTGAAATTGAACCGCCTCAGGATTTCGCTCCGGTGAAACGTCTCTTTGACATCTTTAAATCCCAGTTTCTGGATAAATCCGTTAATGAGGGATTAATTGACCTGGAGCACCTTGCCGTTTCCGGTGATGGAACCCCTGTTTATACCGGGGCATGGGAGCGAAAAACCCGTACCTGTGATTGCCTTAAAAAAGGAATCCGTGACTGTAAATGCAGCCGCTTATACCATCAGCCGGACTGCAACATCGGTTGGGATTCCCACAGAAACCGGCACTATTTCGGATATGACCTCTACATGCTCACGGTGTCTGACTCTGAAAACGACTTCCCCGTTATTTCTTTCCTGGGGCCGGCTTCCCGGCATGACTCACATGGATTTCTGTATAACTACTTCTCCATGCTGCAGTTCTTTCCGGAAGCCCATGTCAGCAAGCTCCTGCTTGATTCAGCCCATGATGCCATGGCTTACTATGAATACTGCCGTGGCCATGATATCCAGCCATTCATTGATCTGAATGGAAAAGGCGGCCGCCCACCAGTTTACAAATATGATTTCACAATCGATGAAGATGGCGTTCCCATCTGTAAAGAAGGTTTTCGCATGCGCCGGGATGGAACCGAAACTGCAAAGGGACGAACTAAGTTCAAATGCCCGAAAATCAGTTTTGCAGGAGGTTCTCCAACCTGCACATGTGATCACCCCTGTTCGGATGCAGCCTATGGTCGAACTGTTCATCTTGTTTTAAAAGATAATCCAAGGCTTTTTAATGATCCGCCCAGAAGCAGTAAGGAATGGAAACTGGAATACAATGCCAGAACGTCTTCAGAGAGATGTAATAAGAGAGAAAAGGTCGACTATAAATTAGAAGACGGCAGACACCGTTCATCTAAGATGTGGTACTGCCGCCTCTTCGCCATCATGATGTGTCAACATCTTGATGCATGGGCTTTGCCAAAGTCATCCCGCCTAAAAGATCTCTTTGAGCAAGCCGCTTAACTGAATAAGCAATACCAGTATAATCCATTTCTGACGCATGGTTAATTAATGTGCGCCATTTTTTCAAATCTCTCTACACTTCAATGCTGTTCTGGATAATATTTACTTCTCAAGGTTCATCCGACCAATGAATCTTGGTCGGCAAGCTCAAGATTCCGAGAGCCTATATTTAATACTTACTATTTGTTTATATTTTTCCCGTATAACCTCCGTATCTAACACCTTCTATTATACAATTGTAATTGTTTCGTTCGTTGCTGATCCCCATTTCTCTTACAGATAGTCACCATTTTCAACCACTTCCACAATTCTCTCATACAAATAGCACTCATCATCCGAAACCGGATACTTTCCGGCACTAATATCAAACAGATCTTCTATCCGCGTGTCATATTCTTCCTGCGTCACCTGTTCGCCCATCCATTCCCAGCTAAAGGATATTTCACTGTAAGGCTCTCCGCCGGTCGCTTCCTCATCCCACTCAAGATAGTCCAGATAATCGATTTCCGAGCCGTCCGGTGCATAATACTTTTCCGATTCGGTATACGCTCCTGATGCAATCTCCGAAAATACACCGTTTTCGAGCTTAGTTATGCTCACAGGATAGTAGCCCATATGTCCGGTGTCGGTATAGATAAGACCGCTACGCTCAATATACTCCGAGCCGAGGCGATCCAGCCGGCATATTTCCACCTTTCCGTTATTATAGGTCAGTACAAATTCTCCTTGGGCACATATTCCGGTGCTGATAAAGATCTCCGGGATGTCGTCTTCATCAAGATATATCAGGGAATATGTGGATTGAGTCTTGTCACCGCCCAAGTAATCCATGTTGCCTCGAAGATGCTCGGCATA
>JAILRI010000123.1 GCA_024698555.1 Lachnospiraceae bacterium | reverse complement strand
TGCCGTGGAAACGGAGCTGTCCGTCATCCCGCTCTTTACCGCGATCGCCTTGATCGTGGTCGTTTGCGAAACACGGATCGCACCGCTATAAGGCGTGCTTGACGCCGTAGGGTTTTCCCCGTTTGTTGTGTAATAGATGCTGGCCCCTTCTGTTGCGGAGCTTATCGTCACGTTCTGCACTTCCGTATAGGTCCCAGCTCCGGGGGAGAAGGACGGCGCCGCTACCTGGCTCGGTGTTCCGAAGGCCGCAACCGTCACTTCCACATAAGTAGATGCGAGCATGGTGCCCGATGCTCTGGTACGGATGTAGTAGGTACCGTTGGAAAGGCCTGTTACTTCCTCTCCCGTTCCTTCGATCCAGGATGAGGCATCCGACTTTTTGTATTCCATGTCGGTGGTAATGCCGGTTATCGTTCCGTCGTTATTGGACGAGGTTGTGCAGGCTGTTGTGGTAAAGGATGTTGCATCCGGCGCCTCAGCCTGCGTTAACTCGATCGTCTGAACGTCACTGCGCAAGACCCCTTCCCCGTTTCCCTGTTTGTATACTTTGATCCCGTTCGTTACGGAGATACCGGATGCGATCGTAACGCTCGTCCCAGTGATATCAGTCCAGTTCGACCCTCCGTCAATGCTGTACTTCATCCCGCTTGTAACATTCGTAAGCGTTCCGCAGTCCGCTCCCGTCGCGTTAAAGACAGCTCTCGGTTTTGCTTCGTTAATAAAAGTTTGGTTTCCAAAATTGATATTGAACTCATACATCGGACTCGCATAGTCCGTCTCGTCATCACCGTTCTTCTGCTCGTTGAAGATCTTCAGCATATAACCCTCAACTGTCTCAAGATCAGAAGGGAGCGTCAGATCCCATGTGCCTGTCGCGGAGTTCTCTGTTGCCATACTGGCATAGCCGATGATATCCCCGCCCGGATTAAGGAGCATGGCGGATACATATTCTTTTTGCCCCGTCTTGGCTCCGCTGTAGTTTACCCTGATCGAAGTACCGGAAGCCTCCGCGATACCTGCCGTAAACCAGTCACGGCTGCTGTCATGAAACGTCAGCTTCTTCGCGCCGGTTCCACCGTCGAGAAAACTACCGAAGCTGCTTCCATCCGTAGGTGCAGAAGATTTATCGCCTTCGGCAGCGGATCGGAGGAGAATTTCGGACTGATCGAGCACAAAAGCGGGACGGAATCCATAATGGTAGGAATCGGACACATCCATGTTTGGAGTTATGAGCCCACTCGCGTCCACAATGGTCGCTTTGTCATTCATATAGGATCCAGGAGAGCGCAGCCACCATTCGCCATCCAACGCCCTTGCGGCACTACCACTAAAATACGTTTCCGCTTCCGATGCGGAAAGCAGGAAGAGTTTTTCACCAGCCCCATTTGTCCCCGTAAGATCTGCACCCTCATATACGTAATAAGAAGGATCATTACTCTTAACGGTACTGCAGACAGCCGCCTGTTCCGCACCTGAAAACTCCTCGTAAACCGTTTCGCAGCCCGCCATTGCTTCCGCCCAGGTCATCGTGGTTTGATTGTTGATCTCAATATTATCGCTCGATATCAGAAGCGCCTGTTCTCCATCCGCATCGACACCGATCGTCTTCCACAGGATACCGCCGATATATACACTGTCTCCCGACGTTCCAGGCACGATATCACCGATCGGGGACTGTCGCCAGACCGCATACAGATCCATATCCCCCAGAACAACGATTCTTTCACAGTTCCGATACTTGAGTTCTCCGTTCGCCGTTGTTGCCCAGCCAGCGAGATAATGGTTCGCGTAGCAAAATGGATTCGGGTATGTTTCAACTTCAAGGCTCCAAGAATTCCCACCGTTCACACGCTCGGTAATTGGACTATTCCCTGTTGCCTGTTCATTGTTTTTATAATAGGTTATCGTACATGACTGTTTCGCCCATATGGCGTACAAGGTAACATCTCCTTCTCTGAGGTGAATGGTTGCATTTTTTGCACATTTGATCTCACCATCGGAAGTGTCGGACCAGCCGGCAATGGCCCAGCCTTCTCGGCTGATTTCATTCCCTGAAAGAATATAGGATTCGGTTGTACTTGTTTTCGTAATATATGCAGGATCCGCTGTGTCATAATTGGCGTAAAGATACAACTGACCGGGCTGCTCCCAGACAGCATAAAGCCCGACATCTCTCTGCGTAAGGTCAATGGTCGCATTATATGCATATTCCACCTCACCATCGGAAGAACTTGACCAGCCAACAATGACCCAGCCTTCACGACTGAATTCGTTTCCTGTCAGAGTATAGGATCCGTTTTCGCCCGTTTTTATAATTACATTGAGAGGATTACCATATCCGGGATAAAGGGTAAGCTTAAAATGCATTTCTGAATCCGAAAGTGCCTCTTCTGAGATTTCTTCCGAAACTTCCTCAGAGACCTCATCAAAAACCTCCTCTGAATCATATACTGATACTCTATCTGTTTTTCTCTCCGAAGAAACCTCCGTGACTTCCGTCAGGGGCTCATCGTCCGCAAGCGCCTCCACCGGCACCGCCGAAACCATCATCAGAAGGCTTAGCATCACCGCCGTTATCCTCTTACTCATCATTCCCGGTAGCCCTTTTTTCATCTTCTCTTTCCTTTCCGTGAATCTTTATGCTTCTTTATCTGTTATCTCTTTTTCCCAAGGCATTGTGTTCCTTTTCTCTTCGTCCTTGCGTAAACTCCTCATTCCTGCCTTTTCTGCTCATGATTCCGCCGTTTTATCAAAAGAAGCGTCACCACGATGCCGAGTACGAAGGCGATCACTGCGGCAAGCACGTATCCCCCTGCCTCTCGACCGAGAAGGAACGAGCCGTAGACCGTCCCCACGGCCTGCGCGCCTTCTCCTGCCCGCGGCAGGAACGCGATCACCGCGATAAGCGCGGCAAGCAGCGCCGTTCCCGCTCCCGCAAGGACCCGCTCAGCGCGCTTTTCCCGCTCTTTTCGTACTTTACTGCTTCTCTTCAGAACCTCATTTACCGTTTCTTCATTTGTGTATTTCATATGGCCGCTCCTTTTCCGAGATTATACTCTTACTCCGAAAATTTACCCTTTTACTTATTAGTACCCGCAGAAGCCGATTTTACTCACTAAAAAATACACAAATTTGAAAATTTTTTTTGTGCATGTTGTTCATTTGAAAAAACAATAACAAAAGCAAGTGACTAATTATCTTTGTAGCGATTATATCACACAGAATATCTATGTCATAAAGAGTATCTCCAAAGGTAGGCCTTTACAATATCTCCACTGGATTGATATAAAAACGATCCAAGGCCAGCTCGGGCACGCAAAAGCGACACAGACGTGGGAGTATATAAAGAACGTGATCGACAATGAAACACGT
>JAILRI010000045.1 GCA_024698555.1 Lachnospiraceae bacterium | reverse complement strand
GCCGTAGCCCGCTACGTCTGCGTTTTCAGACATGTACTCTCGGGCAAGCATTCGGCGCATTAGTCCAGTTATTTCGCGATCGATGTACTAGGGAAAGATATGAGCGGGGGAAGAGGAATATGTCCGAATACGAACGCCTGTTGGAAATAGTCGCACGTTTGCGCGGTGAGGGCGGCTGCCCGTGGGACAGGGAACAGACGCATATGTCCCTTAAGCGGCATGTTATAGAGGAAGCCTGCGAAGTAGTCGCCGGAGTGAACAGGCTGGACAAGGCAAAGGAACCGGCCAGTCTTAAAGAGGAACTCGGGGATCTTTTGTTCCAGGTGGTGATACAGGCGCGTATCGCTGAGGAAGAAGGCCTTTTTGATATGGAGGATGTATGCAGGACCATTTCGGATAAGATGGTGTACAGACATCCTCACGTGTTCGGAGACGCAGCGGCTCCGGATGATATCATCGCAGCCTGGGATGAACTGAAGAAGAGTGAGAAGAAGAAGGAAGACGAGGTCAGGGACCGGGAGTATCTGGCACAGGCGTTTGACGAGGCTGAGGAACTTATAGGCAAGGCCCGGGAACGCAAAGGAATGTGAAAAGTACCGATCGAAAACCGGATTGACAAAAACATGTAATAATCATATAATACGCTTTATGCCTACTGTTTTTGCACAAGGCGCGAAACGCTTTGAAAGGAAAAGGAGAAAAAAAGATATGGAAGACATGGCCTTAAGCTACGAGAAGGCTTCAGGAAAGGAACTGGCCAAAACCTACGATCCGAAGCAGATCGAGGACAGATTATATAAAAAATGGCAGGATAAAAAGTATTTTCACGCAGAGGTGGACAGAACGCGTAAGCCCTTCACTATCGTGATCCCGCCTCCGAATATCACCGGACAGCTACACATGGGGCATGCTCTGGACAATACGATGCAGGATATCCTCATCCGTTTCAAGAGGATGCAGGGATATAACGCGCTCTGGCAGCCCGGAACAGACCATGCTTCTATAGCCACAGAGGCAAAGATCGTGGAGACACTTAAGAAAGAAGGCACTTCCAAGGAAGAATTGGGCCGCGAGAAGTTCCTCGAGCGCGCCTGGGCATGGAAGAAGGAATACGGCGGAAGGATAGTAGAACAGCTGAAGAAACTGGGCTCTTCCTGTGACTGGGACAGAGAACGCTTCACCATGGACGAGGGCTGCAACAAAGCCG
Organism: Lachnospiraceae bacterium; assembly: GCA_024698555.1. Taxonomy (GTDB): domain Bacteria; phylum Bacillota; class Clostridia; order Lachnospirales; family Lachnospiraceae; genus RUG11977. The sequence goes on along the minus strand of JAILRI010000045.1, from coordinate 2,402 downwards.
TTACCGAGGTATTTACAAGGCTCTACGACAAGGGCTGGATATATAAGGGATCAAGGATCGTTAACTGGTGTCCGGTTTGCAACACCTCTATTTCCGATGCGGAAGTTAACTATGAAGAACAGGCGGGGCATTTCTGGCATATCAAATATCCCTTTGTGGAGGCTGACGGTTCGATATCGAAGACCCGTTTTCTGGAATTTGCGACCACACGTCCCGAGACTATGCTCGGCGATACCGCGATCGCTGTGAATCCTGATGATGAGCGTTACACCGACCTGATCGGAGGCGAGGTGTGGCTTCCTTTTGTTGACCGCAGGATCCCTGTCATTGCGGACTCTTATGTTGAAAAGGACTTCGGAACAGGCGTAGTTAAGATCACTCCCGCCCACGACCCCAACGATTTTGAGGTAGGCAAGCGTCACAATCTCCCCGAGATCAATATCATGAACGATGACGCGACTATTAATGAAAACGGCGCGCAGTTCGCCGGTATGGACCGTTACGCGGCCAGGGAAGCGATAGTTAAGGAACTGGACAAGATGGGACTGCTGGTCCGCATCGAGGACTACAGCCATAACGTAGGAACCTGCTACCGCTGTAATTCCACAGTTGAGCCGCTTATCAAGAAACAGTGGTTCGTTAAGATGGATGAGATGATCAAACCTGCGGTAGAGGCGGTTAAAACCGGTGATATCAGGCTGGTTCCCGACCGTATGGATAAGACTTATTTTAACTGGACGGACAATATTCGTGACTGGTGTATTTCCAGGCAGCTCTGGTGGGGGCATCAGATCCCCGCGTGGTACTGCGATGACTGCGGCGAGACCATAGTAGCCAAGGAAGCTCCCGCAAAGTGTCCTAAATGCGGCAGTACGCACTTGAAACAGGATCCCGATACTCTGGATACCTGGTTCAGTTCCGCGCTCTGGCCTTTCTCCACGCTTGGATGGCCTGAGAAGACAGAAGATCTTGATTATTTTTATCCCACAGATGTTCTGGTAACCGGCTATGATATCATATTCTTCTGGGTTATCAGGATGATATTCTCAGGATATGAGCAGATGGGCAAACGCCCCTTCCATACCGTGCTGTTCCACGGCCTTGTACGTGACAGCCAGGGACGTAAGATGAGCAAGTCCCTGGGAAACGGCATCGATCCGCTGGAGATCATAGATAAATACGGAGCAGACGCCCTGAGATTTACACTGATCACAGGCAACGCGCCCGGAAACGATATGCGTTTCTATATGGAAAGAGTTGAGGCTTCCCGTAATTTTGCCAACAAGGTATGGAACGCATCGCGTTTTATCATGATGAACATGGATCAGATGAAGGAAGCAGGCCTTACCGCAGACTTCGGGGCAGATATCGCCGGCATGCCTGGGAGCCTTACTGATGCCGATAAATGGATCATTTCCAAGGTGAATGAAACTGTAAGGGTTGTTACCGATTCTATCGATAAGTATGAGCTGGGTATCGCGGCACAGAAGATTTATGACTTTATTTACGACGATCTGTGCGACTGGTATATCGAGATGGTTAAGCCCCGTCTGTATGGCGATGATGCCGAAACCAAGAAGGCTGCCATGTGGACGCTGAATATGGTGCTGACGGATGCGTTAAAGCTCCTCCATCCCTATATGCCCTTTGTTACCGAAGAGATATACTGCACTCTGACAGATAAGCAGGCAGCTGTGTCCGGTTCAAGGAGCGACGATGCCGAATCCATCATGATCTCCGCATGGCCGAAATTCTGTGACAGCAAAGTATTTAACGCCGAGGAGACTTCGGTTGAGCTGATCAAGGAAGCGGTAAAGGGGATCAGGGCTCTGCGTCTTGACATGAACGTGCCCGCGAGCCGTAAAGCCGCTGTATATGTTGTTTCAGACGCGGAAGATATCAGAGGTATTTTTGAGAACAGCAAAGTATTCTTTGCAAGTCTCGGTCAGGCATCGTCCGTAATCATCCAGAAGGATAAGGCCGGAATAGCGGATGATGCTGTATCAGCTGTTATTCATGGCGCGACCATCTACATTCCTTTGGCCGAACTGGTGGATATCGAAAAGGAGAAGGAGCGTCTGGCCAAAGAAAAGGCCCGTCTGGAGCAGGAGCTTGCACGTGTGAACGGCATGCTCTCCAATCCCAACTTCGTAAATAAAGCTCCGGCCGCGAAGCTTGAAGAGGAGAAGGCAAAGCTCGCCAAATATACCGATATGTACCAGCAGGTATGTGACAGACTGGCAGGAATGAAGTGATAAACGATATAAAAGAAGCGGTCCGCGAAAGCGATGAGACCATTTATGAACGTTATCTGAAATATGCTGACGGCGAGGATCTGAAGGAACTGCTTTCCCGGCACAGGGAGGGATTGTCTTTCTTTATATACGGTTTTGTAAATAATA
>JAILRI010000011.1 GCA_024698555.1 Lachnospiraceae bacterium | reverse complement strand
CTATGATCGTCTGCGCGTTTACACCCAGAAGGATGTTGATCGCCACCAAACCTAAGATTGCAGAATAATACTGGAATTTCAGCGGACGCATATTATAGTCGCCCGTAAAATATTCATCATCATCCTTCTTATCGGTAATATGCACCGAATAGAGTACTGTGACAGACCTTAGGAAGTAGACCGCGTTGAGCACCGTACTGAGAGCCAGCGCAAACAAGGCGATGAACATCTTTGGTCCGTGCCCTACCGAAGCGGTTGAAAACAGAAGCTTGGAAATAAAGCCGGCAAGCAGCGGAAACCCGACCATGGAGAACGCTCCGACCGAGTAGCACAGCGCCGATTCGCGGTAGAGCCTGCCGTGTCCGGTGATCTCTTCAAACTTCTTGCTGTGCGACCCTTCGGTGATCTCAGCCGATGAAAGGAACAGAAGCGATTTGGTCGCTCCGTGGGCAATGATGTGGAACAGCGCGGCTACCGTTCCTTCCTTTGTCCCAAGCCCGAGTCCCATATAGATGTATCCGATCTGGGCTATGGACGAGAAAGCGATCATACGCCTGATATTATCCTCTCTGATCGCCAGCACCGAACCCATGATCATGGCTATAACGCCGAACGCGAACAGGATATTTATGATACCGCTCTCCACTATAAAACTCATACCTATTACCCTGTAGAATATCTTGATGAGCAGCAGTATGTAGCCCTTTGATACGATGGATGAAAGCAGTGAGCTCGAAGCCACATTGGAATAGCCGTAGGCATCAGGTATCCAGATATGGAACGGGAAAAGACCGGATTTGATGGCAAGCCCGACTGTCATGAGTCCTACGATCACTGTCAGGGTAACATAATAATTAGGGTCATGAGCCAGCCCTTCGATGGCTTCCCTGATATTGGACATCAGCAGATGGCCTGTGATCGTATACAGAAGTGTCACTCCGATCAGGAACAGTCCCGAACCCACCAGGCTCACCACCATATAACGCATGGCGGTAACGATGGACTTTCCGACCTGCCTGATCATGATCAGCCCGCATCCGGCTATGGTATTGATCTCGATGAACACATATCCGGTGAAAAGGTCATTGGTATAAATCATGGCAATGATCGACGCGGTCATCAGATCCACCAGGATAAAATAAAGATTCTGTTTATCCTCTTCCACATCCTTTAGCACCGCCTGCATGCCTGCCATGACCGAAAACAGAGCCACCACTGTGATAAACAGTGCCATGAGAGCCTCTAACTGCCCCGCTCTGATCTCATTGCCCCAGGGAGCCGGAAAGTGTCCCATGTAGTACACAAAGCTTGTGTTATCCTGCCCGGTATATACGACCAGCACAGCTGACAGCACAGCGACCAGCGAAAGCGCCGTCCTGGTTATATGCCTGGCCGCGCGGCCTCTGACCACCGATGAAATGATCGCGGAAAACATGCAGATCATTATCGAAAAGAACGGAAAATTCCTTATAAAGTCCATGTCATCTCACTTCCTCTTCTCTTACCTGCATCAGCACCTCATCCAGGTTCAGCGTGTGATACTTCTTATATATCCTGATGGTCAGCGCCAGCATAAGCGCGGTAACAGAGACCGATACCACGATCCCCGTCAGCACCAGCCCGCTGGGAACGGGATTGATATAGGCATTTTTATCCATGATCCCGTCTTCGATGATAGGAGCTTTCAGGCCGTTAATGTATCCCTGTGACGCCAGCAGCAGGTAAACCGCGGTATCCATGATATTCAAGCCAATGATCTTCTTGATCAGATTTTTCTGAAAAAGCAGATTGGCCAGCCCGATAACGAACAGTAAAGCCGCTACCACATCATTTAAGTGTGTGGAGATGAGTTCCAGCATATTTCAGATCCTTCCTCTGCGCACCAGCGCGTAAAATGAATACATGGTACATGCCACCACCAGACCTACGCATATATTCAGTATCAGTATCAGCCCCGAACTGAGTATCGCTCCCGGCGTTCCCAGCGGGATATGTGATTCCAGATGGTTTGCTCCGGTAAAAAACGAATAGCTCTTGGCCAGGCAGTAGACCATCAGTGAAATAAAGGTGACCCACTTCACCGTTTTCGCATTCATGAAGCGTTCCGTCCTTTCGAAGCCGTAAGCATTCAGGAACAGTATCATCCCGGCGCCTATGATAGCTCCGCCCGAAAAGCCCCCTCCCGGTGAAATATGTCCGTTCAGCACCACATACAGTCCGAAAATGATGATGATGGGAACCACTGCCTTTGAGATCACCTGCAGTATCGTATCGTTCATCGGCTCATAAAAGCGGTCGGATGCTTCTTCCTCACTGACAACCGAAGCGCTGCCTTCTCCATCCTTCCGGCTTAAACTCTCCTTTGCAGTAAAAGTACCGGCAAAGGAGAGCCTCAGCATTACCATCACGCAGATAGTGGCCACAAACAGAACATTTGATTCTCCGAACGTATCAAAAGCCCTGTAATCAAGGATCATACCGGCAACTATGTTCACGGCTCCGGTCTCCTCAAGCCCCTTTTCTATATATCTGGCCGAAACTTCGTTATTGTCCGGATTACTGATCTGTCCCACATCGGGCAGACCCAGCACTGTGGCAATGAGCAGTACCGTCAGAAGCACCAGGCTCACTGTCGCGCAGACACGGTAAATCGCTCCCGCCAGCTTTCTGGTGCCTTCAGGAAGTCCTCCCGGCGCATTCTGTTTCTTTTTATCTGACATATATAAGACCTTTCCGTTTCTGTATTACGTATTCTTCAGTCCGCCTGTTAAACCGGCTCAAGTATGAAGCTCCTCATCGGCCTGTTTGCCTTTTTTCGAAAAGTGCAGATCGACCTGATTGATCTTCTTTAAGGTGGCAAAGAACAGTATGCCTGTCACCCCCGCTCCTACTGCGGCTTCGGTAATAGCCAGATCTGGAGATTCCATCAGTATCCATATCACTGACATCACCAGACTGTACGCGGAAAAAATGACTATGGATGAGAGTATGCTCTTTGTAAAGCTCACAGCTACAGCGCATACTATCAGAAACCCGCACAGCATTATCATTACGGTGTTCATCCTGAACCCTCCGAATTATTTTTATAATAATTCTACTCTTTTATTTTAAAATTTCAATGCTATAATTATATTCACAGAGTAACTATTCCAAAAGTCTTATCTTTGTGGAAAGGAGATACACTATGTCTGTTTCGGATAATCTCGCGGCGCTTCGTGCTGCCATGAAAGACGCAGATATCGATTATTACGTGGTCGGTTCTTCCGATTACCACGACTCCGAGTATGTAGGAGCATACTTTCGGGCAAGGGAGTTTCTTTCCGGTTTTACCGGTTCCAACGGAACTTTGCTGGTTTCAGCCACAGAAGCCTGGCTGTGGACCGACGGCAGGTATTTTCTGCAGGCTGAAGAAGAGCTTAAAGGAAGCGGAATACAGCTTATGAAGGCCGGACGCCCCGGTGTTCCCAAGCTCTATGAGCATCTGGGAAGCATCATCCGCAAAGATGAGACCCTGGGGCTGGACGGCAGGCACTTTTGCGTCACCTACGGCGAACAGCTGGAAAAGACGGTGCTTGATGTGGGAGCCTTCATGAACTGCGAGGCGGATCTGATAACCGGTATCTGGACAGACCGCCCCGCTCTTTCCTGTGAACCGGTCTTTATACTGGACGAAAAATATACAGGCAAAGCTTCGTCCCTGAAGCTTAAAGATATCCGTGATGCCATGCTTAAGGAAAACTGCAGCCTGCATATCCTCACTTCGCTGGATGACATCGCCTGGATACTCAACCTGCGGGGAGCGGATGTGGAATGTAATCCGGTATTCCTCTCTTATCTGACTGTTACCCCCGATTCGGGTACGCTTTATATCCAGGAAAACGCTCTTAATGCCTCTGTTAAATCGTATATAGAGGAGCTGGGATTAAACATACGTCCATACGATTCTCTTTATGAGGATATGAAAGATAAGGATCTGCGCGGCACTTCAGTCATGGTAGACAAGGACAGGCTTAATTTTCTTTTATACAAGCTTCTGCTCGATCACACCGAACTGAAAGATATCCCGAATCCTTCTCAGGCTTTGAAAGCCTGTAAAAATGAGACCGAGAGACTTAATCTGCGTAAAGCCAATGAAATCGACGGAGCCGCGATGGTTAAGTTCCTGCACTGGCTGGATGATCATGTGGGAAAAACTGATATTACCGAGATTTCGGCTGCGGATAGACTGGAAAGCTTCCGGCGCGAAGGCGAAGGCTATATGGGTCCGAGCTTTACCACTATATCAGGTTACAACGCGCATGGAGCGATCATTCACTACGAACCCACCCCGGATACGGATATCCCCGTATATGCAAAAGGTTTCCTTCTGGTGGATTCCGGCGGCCAGTATCTTACAGGTACCACGGATATCACCCGCACGGTTTCGCTTGGTGAAGTAACGGATATAATGCGGCATCACTACACTATGGTGCTCCGAGCCCACGTAAATCTGGCCAGGGTGCGTTTTCATGAAGGTGTGAGCGGCAGCAATCTGGACATTTTAGCCCGTATTCCTTTCTGGGAGGAGGGGCTTGATTATGAGCACGGCACCGGACACGGTATCGGCTATTATCTGAATGTTCACGAGGGTCCCGCAAGCATACACTGGAACACGGTACGCCAAAGCACCCGTACCGCGCTCGCGGAGGGTATGGTCCTTTCCGATGAGCCCGGGATATATATCGCCGGCGAGTACGGGATCCGTATTGAAAACGATCTGCTGGTCAGAAAGGATATAGAGACCGAATACGGCCGGTTTATGAATTTCGAAGAGCTTACCCTTTGTCCCATCGATTTAAGACCGGTCAATTTTAACGAAATGACTGAAGAAGAGATCGATTTTCTCGATAAATACCATAGCATGGTAGTCGAGCGCCTGTCACCGTATCTTAACGAGAGTGACAGAGCATGGCTTGAAAATGCGGTCCGGCATTAAATCCGATATTAAAGAAGAAGCAGGAATGTTTTTTTGCCACTCCTGCTTCTTCTTTTTCACTTCTTAAGCATCACAGAACTCCCGTTTCCTGTTTTTTCCGCATCGTAAGGAGTTCCCTGTTTCCTACCTTCCTGCATCATAAAGCTCAACATTTCCCACACTGCACTGTATGATGATCTCCCGCTCCGGATCCCCCTTCTTCCATATGTTACTACCGCCCAACAGCAGGCTGTCATCACCGTTTATTAC
>JAILRI010000007.1 GCA_024698555.1 Lachnospiraceae bacterium | reverse complement strand
TGTCGAGCTGATAAAAAGTGTGTCAGCGGGGACGGTTCTTTTTGACACATTTGAAAAAAAGACTTGAAAAATTATGATTAGTATATATAATATTACATGGTTAGCATATGCTAATATACAACTGGCTGATATTATGAAAATGGACCACTGACCCCGTCCCCATGGTCCAAAAAGAGGTTGATGTATGGTAAAAACTGTATTGAAGATCGACGGCATGATGTGCGGAATGTGTGAGGCGCATGTTAATGACGCCATCAGGAAAGCCGTACCGGAGGCGAAGAAGGTCGCCAGCTCCCATACGAAAGGGGAGAGCAGCTTTATCTGCGAAACGGAACCGGATCCGGCAGTGCTCAAAGATGCAATAGATAAGACCGGCTATACCGTGCTTTCACAGAAGTCGGAGCCGTATAAAAAGAAATTATTCGGGTTGTTCTGAAACTATTACTCCGCCGGAGAGCGGAGTAATTAATTGATCATTAGTTAGCTAAAACTAACCTAAAGCCGGTGAACAGGAGTTACAGATGAAAAAGAGCAGTTCTCTTGAAGATTATATGAAATGCATTTTGGTACTCAGCAAGAAGAATGGTACCGTAAGATCCGTTGATGTGGCTGAAAATATGGGGATTACCAAACCAAGCGTCAGTAACGCGATGAAAAAACTGCGTGAACAGGGTATGATCCGCGTCGGAGACGAGGGTAATATCATACTTACGGAGGAAGGAAGAGTAATTGCCGAAAAGGTTTACGGCAAGCATTCGCTGCTTTCGAAGCTTCTGAGGACCGTAGGCGTAAACAAGGATACAGCCGACAGGGAAGCATGCGCGATGGAGCATGCGATCAGTGACGACACGTTCGAGTGCCTTGAAGAATATATGAATAAGAGCATGCAGACACGGGTGGAAGAGGACCTGTAAAATCATTTGAATGTAATTTAAAAAATATAAATATCAAATCAGGAGGTATCATCATGAAACTCAAAGGAATCGGATTATTCGCACTTGGAACGCTGTTCGGACTCGAAGGTATCAAGCTGCTGTCTTCAAAGGACGCGAAGAAAGTCTATGCGCACTGCACGGCAGGTGTGCTCCGCATGAAGGACTCTGTGGTTACACAGGCTACAACACTTCAGGAAAACTGCTCCGACATTTACGAAGAGGCAAAGGCCATAAACGAGGAGAGAGCAAAGAAGGCAAAGGACGCTGAAGTGAGCTGTGACAAGGCGGAGGATGCCGGAGAATAAAAACATAAATTCCGGCAAAGAGGTTGGACAAGATGAGATTTACAATAAAACATGAGATCAGGGGAAGGATAAGATTTCATCTTCCGATGAAATACCTGACTTTTCATGAGGCGGACACCCTGGAGTATTATCTTAAAAGTTTTGATGAGATAAAGGAAGCCGTGGTCTATGAAAGAACTGCGGATGCCGTTGTCAGGTTCGACTGTGACAGGTCAAAGGTCATTGATATCATAAAAGGCTTCTCTTTTGACAGTGTGCAGGTTCCGGAGCAGGTATTTGAATGTTCGGGCAGAGAGCAGTCGGCAAAGTATTATGACAGGATCGTGACTTCGGTTATCCTGCATTACGGCACAAAGTTTATCCTGCCATTTGACCTGCGCAGGATCTGGACCGTTGCAAAAACCGCAAAATACATATGGCGCGGGCTGAAAACCCTCAGAAACAGGAAACTGCAGGTGGAAATGCTGGATGCTGCCGCAATAACGGCTGCGGTCTGTACGAAAGACTATAATACCGCATCATCGGTTATGTTCCTGCTCGGGATCGGCGATACTCTTGAGGAATGGACCCATAAGCGCTCGGTGGACGATCTGGCAAGACGCATGTCGCTAAATATCGACAAGGTATGGCTTGTTACGGATAACGGTGAGATCCGGGCCGATTCATCGTCGGTAAAATGCGGGGATAAGGTTAACGTCCGGATGGGAAATATGATCCCGTTTGACGGCGAAGTGGCTTCAGGCGAGGCTATGGTAAATCAGGCCTCGATGACCGGAGAATCCGTTGCGGTCCATAAAGGTATCGGCATGAGCGTATTTGCGGGAACCGTGGTGGAAGACGGAGAACTGATCATAAAGGTGACACAGACAGAAGGCTGCGGGCGGTTCGACAAGATCGTGAAAATGATCGAAGAATCGGAAAAGCTCAAATCCTCATTGGAAAGCAAGGCCGAGAGACTGGCTGACAGACTGGTTCCCTATA
>JAILRI010000270.1 GCA_024698555.1 Lachnospiraceae bacterium | reverse complement strand
CCGAAAAGATAGCTACCTTAAGCGAGCCTACCAAGCTGCTCCGTACAGGATACAATGACGAGTGGACCAGAGTTATCTACAACGGCTCCGTATGCTATGTAGCTACTTATCTCATAGAGCATGAGTTCACACCCGAGCAGATGGGACTGACGCCTACGCCTCTGCCGGATATCACCAATGTACCGACTTCGGCTCCGGGCGTGACACCCACACCGACTCCGGTTCCCACGGCGACACCTGTACCTACAGCAACACCGATACCCACTGCTACGCCTACTCCCGACCCCAATGCCAACCCGCTTGAGTACGGACTGATATTTGAACCGAGAAACGATACGGTTGAAACCATACCGGCTACGGCGTTGAAAAAGGGTGCTTCGGAGAGCTCGACACAGGCTGCTTACTTCAATTTCAAACATGAATTCCCTCGTACCGGATACAATCCCGAATGGACCAGAGTCATCTTTGACGGGAAGGAAGTATATGTGCCTACGTCACGTGTCGGAAGAGTGATAGGCGGCGATCCCGATCCGACCGCAACACCTGCGCCTACAGCAACACCCAAACCGACCGCGACACCTACGCCTACGGCAACACCTGTGCCGACTGCAACGCCTACGCCGAGGCCTACGTTAACACCTACGCCGAGGCCTACCGCAACGCCCACGCCGAGGCCTACTGCAACGTCCACGCCGAGGCCGACAGCGACACCTACGCCGAGACCGACGTTAACACCTACACCGAAGCCGACTGCAACACCTACACCGAGACCTACGCTGTCTCCGACTCCGACTTCGGATCCGTTGACCTACGGTTATACCTTTGAAGAAAAGTCTGATTATATTGAGACTGTAGCGGGTGTAAATCTGCGTAAGGGATGTTCGACCTCTACCGCGCAGGTCGCTCATTTTGACAAAGCGGCCAAGCTGCAGCGTACAGGATACAACGCGGACTGGACCAGGGTCGTATTTGACGGCAAGGAGTGCTATATAGCTACATATCTGGTGGCAAAGGTGATCGATGACGGTTCGGCTTCACCTGCCGCAACACCGACTCCGGTGCCCACATCGGCGCTTACGCCTACACCCGCGCCTACATCGGGTCCTACACCTACACCGGCGGCAGGAACGGGCGGGGATAAATCGCCCTATTACGGGAAGGGCGCCGGTAAAGTAGTCTGCATCGATCCCGGGCACCAGACAAAAGGAAACTATGACAAAGAGCCCTTAGGTCCCGGCTCCACTGATATGAAGACGAAGGTTTCCTCGGGAACCAGAGGAATCGCCACGGGCATGGACGAGTATAAGCTCAATCTCATAGTCAGCCTTAAGCTGAAGGATGAGCTGGAAGCACGCGGATACACTGTTATCATGACCAGAACAGTCAATGATGTGAACCTCTCAAATGTTGAAAGGTCTGATATTGCCAACAATGCCAATGTAGACGCGTTTGTCAGGGTGCATGCCAACGGAAGTGAAAACTCTTCGGCAAACGGTGTAGAAACCATATGTATGACATCGAAAAACCCCTATAACGCTTACCTGTATAAGTCCAGCAGGAAGCTGGCGGACTGCATTCTTGACAATGTAGTTAACCGGACCGGAGCAAAGAAGAGATATGTATGGGAAACAGATACCATGACCGGTATAAACTGGGCTAAGGTTCCGGTGACTATCGTCGAAATGGGTTATCTGACCAATAAGGCCGAGGATAAGCTGCTTTCCGATGATTCCTACCAGAGCAAGATAGCAGTAGGAATTGCCGACGGTATTGATCAATACTTTGCAAATTAAATTCTTAAGGCGGTTGACGATAAAAGATATGAGCAGGAAGAAATTCTTTTCGCTGCTGCTTCTGATCTTTGCCATGCTGCTGACAGGCTGCAAGGGCAAACAGACCGAGGAATCTCCTGTAGTAACACAGCATGACTTTTCGGTTCAGCAGTGGGCGGATTATTATGACAGTAAAAATGAAAACGGCGGGCCTACAAGCGCTGTTGAGTATTTTCTGAACAAAGGAAATCTTGAAGCGGGTAAGATCTCGCCGACTGAATCACCTGACAGCGCATCGGGTGAAAGCGGCGAGCAGACTTCCGATACAGAAATATCACAGGAAGTACTCGACACCGTGGCTGCGCTGCTGTCAGGAGCACCGCTCAGCAGCGTGGACAAGCCGGGCGAAAGCGACAACGATACAGAGAAAGAGCAACCGGTATCAGCCCCGGATAACAGCGGTAAAAAGACGGTCATAGTGATCGATCCGGGACATGGCGGAGAGTTCGCCGGAGCGACCTATAACGGTGTTACCGAACAGACGATTACTTTAGTGGTTGCAAAATATGTAAAAGAGTACCTGCTGGATAACTATTCGGATGTGGAGGTATATCTTACCAGAGAGAGCGATGTGGATTTTGCGGATAATTTAAAGGATGATCTGGAAAACCGCTGTATCATCGCGAAGAGACATGGCGCGGATGCTCTCGTAAGCATTCATTTCAACGCGTCGGAATCACATGATCAAAGCGGAGCTAACATATATGTTTCGCGCAGGGACAATGTCTCGGCTACAAGCCATGAGCTGGCGGAGTCCATCATGAAGCAGCTGACTGCCCTGGGACTGAAGAACCGCGGGATCGAGGAGCGTAAGAGCAACGACATGTTTGACGAGAAGGGTGATGCATATGATTATTACGCGATAAATCGTCACTGCGCAGCCAGAAATATTCCGGGAATCATAGTTGAACAGTGTTTTATCGACAGTGATACCGACCGGGAGTTTATGAAGAGCGACGCTGCGCTCAAAAAACTGGGAACAGCCGACGCGATAGGTATCGCGGAGTATTACGGGCTGAAGAAGAAGTAAAAAACTGGAAACAGAATAAATAAGATAAGATAAAAGAAAACCGCTGCCCCAAAAGGCAGCGGTCTTTGTTCGTTCCAGTATCCTAAAATCTAATATATAAGCTATAAGCTGATTATTAGCACTTTAAAAAACCTTAACGAGCACTAAGAATTAGCACTTGGTAACATTGGCAGCCTGAGGACCCTTCTCGCCATCAACAACATCAAATGTAACCTTGTCGCCATCTTCAAGCACCTTGAAGCCGTCCATGTTCAATGCGGAAAAATGAACGAATACATCGTTGCCTTCCTCATCGGAAATGAATCCAAAACCCTTCTTGGCATTGAACCACTTAACTGTACCGTTTTTCATAATTGCCTCCTGAAAAAATAAAAAAATATACCTGTGAGGCTACAATTGCCCCAACAAAATTTAATATATCACAGTCAGCCGATAAAGTCAAATGATTTTGCCATGATTTTTAGTCTTCCAGGATACCCTCGCTGCGGAGCTTTTTCTCGTAGTCTTCGAAGATATAAGAGAGGACAGGAGCAAGACCGACCAGTTCGCAGCCGTAAAGGAAGCCCTCTTCCTGATCAATGGCTACCTTACGGAGTATCTTGACCACGCTGAAGAGCTTGGCATCCTCATCGCCTAACTGGATGCACGCGTTGAAATAATAGCCTACGGGAAGCTCACTCGGAGAAATAAAACCTATCCCGCCTTTTGAAATATCGGTAACCTTGATGGGCGCGTCCAGACCCTCGAGCTTTTCATGATCCTGCTTGAACAGAGACGAGATCTCGAGTGTCATGGAAACCGGAAGCCTTTTGAACCTTCTCTTGTCGTTTTGCATTGTAAACCCTCCTGTAACGATTATTGTCCAAACAATATGATACCATATCAAAAGCCGCTTGTCACGACCATTTTTTATTTCATAACCCTGACTACCCCAAACCCCTGAAGGATAAACCAATCCGGCAGTTATCGCGTATGCGGGAGGGATGGAGAGTTATCGCGATCAGTCATAAGTGTCTGGAACTTTCGTGACCACGCCCGGGATATAGTCCAGCAGATACCTGTAATAATCGTTCAGAAGAATGTTTTTGGATACCGCGAACTTGTTCTGAACGATCTTGCTGACGGATGAAATATAGTCCTGAGGTAATTCTATATCTTCACGCAGCATGGTGATCTCGCGGGTTTTGGAATTATACTTGCAGTAATCCGTAATAAAGCTCTGGTTGCCGAAAATGACCAGTGCAGGAGCATCGGAAAGTATATCGCTGCCCATGAACAGGCGCGAGTCATATTCCAGACCGAACAGGTTAGAAAGAGTGGGCATCATATCCAGGCTGGAGCAGTATTTGTCGACAACGATGGGCTCTGTGATCTGTGAATTCCAAAGCACAAAATTGTTGCGGTAGAGCTCAAAGTTACGCTCCACATGCTCTCCCGCGACTTCATCGATCGCGGCGTCGCTCAGACCGTAAGGGTAGTGATCACCGCCGAAGGCGATGACTGTCCGGTCAAGCTTTCCGGCCTTATCCAGCTCATCTATAAGGTACTCAAGGGCTCTGTCCAGCTCGATATTACATGCAAGATACGCGCGAACCTCGCTGCCGTAAGGCAGATCGTCGGTCAGTTCCTTGTTCTTTCGTGCCTGATAGTTCCCGCTGAAACTGTACTCGAGGTGACCGCTAACTGTCATGTAATAAGTGTGAAAATGCTCGTCATTGATATATTCCGGCAGGGAAAGCTGCACCATCTCAAGATCCGACTCGGGCCACACATCTGTCATGGCAAGCCCCGCACCTTTGGCCTTGAAGGTATAGCCCATGTTGGGATGGGTCTCATTGCGGCCGTAATACGTGGCTGTATGGGCGTGGTATGCGCGGCAGTTGTAGCCGAGCTTTAAGAACTGCCAGCCGAAGCAAAGGGGAAGCGCATTGGTCTTGGAACGCTTGAAACTGTTGGTGTTATAGGGCAGCAGTCCCTGACATTCAACGTATTCGCCGTCGCTGGTACTGGTGTACCAGATGGGATTGTAGAAATTAGTGAACACAAATCCCGAATGAGTTAATTTATACAGGGTGGGAGTCACATTTTCATCTACAGCCCAGGGAGAGTAGCCTTCACAGGTCAGGTAAATGAGATTATAGCCTTTGAACATGCCGGTGTATTCGTTCTTTTTGGTGGGAGCGACACCCGCGAAGTACTCATGGAGTTTTTTGATCTCTTTTTTGGACTCACTTTCGGCCAAAGCCGCAAAATCTATATCAAATACATTAGGAGAAGTATCTATCGGTGTGGGTGTCGGCGGAACCGGTGTGGATGTCGGAGCGGTCCCGTCAGGAGTATCTAAAGAGCCTGTCCCGTTATTTTCATTATCGATATCCTGGGGAACGGATTCATCGGCTGCCGGGGTTTTTGTATCTGCTGCGCTTTCCGATACGGGGACGGGTGAGGGAAGTCCCGGCATGACAAGTGCGTCCGCCATATCGAGAGAGGTCAGGTCAGAACTGTCTGCCAGATCTATGCGTGAGCCGGAATCAAAAAGAACCTGTTTAACATCCAATCCTGCGGAGGTAAGGACTCCAAGCTTCTGAATACCCAGATCCAGTACAAAATTACCGTTATAAAGATCATATGAACTGTTGGCATCGGTTCCGGCCAGCCTGAGGGAGAACATCACACCAAAATAAAGGAGCACAGCCCCGGCCAGGATTACCAGGCGCAGAACCGGTGAAGGCAGGGTTCGCGCGGCAGTAACTGGGGAAACCGCAGCCGGTTCCGGCACAGGAGCTTTGGAAACTATCTCCGGGATCTCGTCGGCAAAGGAATCTGCATCGGTATCGCTTGCTTTTGTTTCTTTGGCGGCGGCTGCTTCCGACTGAAGCTTTTCAACAGTGTCCTCGTTATCCCGGGCGGCGGAACCGCTCATATTTTCACCTGATGTATGGCCGGCGGAGCCGTTTGACTTTTCTTTGGATGTATGGTCAGCGGAATTGCCTGTATTTCCACCGGATGCGTGATCGGCTGAAGCTGCGCCCGCCTTGGGGGCATCGGAAGAAAGCAGTCCTGTGCCGATAAAGCCCAGCCTGGTCATGACTGCCACAGCGATAACGGGGATGACTATAATGAAGATCAGCTGGGGAGTCGAAGCAATGATCCCGTGCAGAGCCTCTTTCCAGAATTCTCTGGCATCGCCGGCATTCTGTGATATCGAATAAACGGAGATGAACACTTTGAAAATGTTGTAAAATACGGCCTGCAGCGCAAAATAAACAACTGTGAGCGTTGTTATGAGCACCAGCATGATGCGGTTTACGATCCTGTTCTTAAAGCTGGTGAGCCCAAAGGCGAGAACGCCGTAAGCAAAAGCAAAGAGAACCGCAAATAAGAGCCCGGTGTCAACGGTCTTAAATATGCTTACATGGAGCACACACTCCATGAAGGCAAACAGGACAGGGAAAAACAGGATACCGACAGGAAATTTTTTATACATAAATGCCTCTTGCTCAATACTTTTTTCAGATGGTCCCGGTAAAGACCTCTGTGGCCGGACCGGTCATAAATATGGTGTTTTGCTGACGGTCGTACCGTATATTCAGCTTTCCGCCGCGCATGTTGACCGTAACCAGATCATCGGTCAGACCGTTCCATATGCAGGCGTAAGCGCTTGCACAGGCACCGGTTCCGCAGGCGAAGGTTTCACCCGAACCGCGCTCCCAAACACGCATATCGATATGGGATCTGTCGATCACATGCACAAACTCGATATTGGCCCGCTCGGGAAAGATCTCATGATGCTCGTAAACAGGACCCAATTCCTCCACAGGAGCGGTTTCCACATCATCAACAAAGGTAACGGCGTGGGGATTGCCCATGGAAACGAATGTAAACCTGTGACAGCGTGCCATGGCGCCTAAGGTATAGCCGGGAGTATTTTCCCTGATAATATCGGTATTCAGTGGGATGAGAGCAGGATCAGTGACAGGAGCTCCCATATCTACCGTAGCACCGGCGATCCTTTCTTTAGAACCGGCTTCAGGACGGAAAGCGCTGCCGCTAAAACCACCATCCGCAGGATCACCGTTTTCATCAGAAAAAAGAGCCGCAAGCGGGTTGTTCTGTGTTATCAGCTTCAGATGCTTGATCCCTGAGAGTGTTTCAATATCAGGCTCAAGCTTATCCGTCATGCCGTGTTCATAAACGTACTTGCCTACGCAGCGGATGGCGTTGCCGCACATCTTCCCGCGTGAGCCGTCATTGTTGTACATATCCATGAAAAAATCGGCTTTCTGTGAAGGCCTGATCAGAACTATACCGTCGCCGCCTATGCCCTTGCGGCGGTCGGAAAGCCGTACCGCCAGCTCTTCGGGATGCTCGACGGTTTCCTCAAAACAGTTGAAATAGATATAATCATTGCCGCAGCCGTGCATTTTTGTAAATTTCATACGCGCCTCCTTTGCCTCAAATAGCTATTTTACAACAAAACCATTGCAATTGCAATAAAAGTATTTGCTTATTGCGGGGCAAATTGGTATAATCATTAGTTGATGGAAAACAACCAATACAGATAGATCACGGAGGTTAAGGATGTCAAGAATCGTTAAGAACAGCAGTGAACTGGGACCTATCCCGGCATATAGGCTGGAATATGAGGAGTACGTTCCCGACTGCAAGGGTCAGGGAATGGTGTTCAGACATACGAAGAGCGGGGCAAGAGTGTGCGTTATTTCAAACTCGGATGACAATAAGGTGTTTATGATAGCATTCCGCACCAACCCCACGGATGATACAGGTGTTCCGCATATTCTGGAGCATTCCGTACTGTGCGGCTCTGATAAATTCCCGGTCAAGGATCCGTTTATGGAGCTGGACAAGGGGTCACTCAATACTTTCCTCAATGCGTTCACATATCCCGATAAGACCTGTTATCCCGTTGCGAGCTGCAATGACAAGGATTTTGCCAATCTGATGGATGTATATATGGATGCGGTGCTGCATCCGAATATCTACAAGCACGAAGAGATATTCAAGCAGGAAGGCTGGCATTACGAGATAACTGATAAGGATGAGCCCGTCACCATCAACGGCGTTGTTTACAGCGAGATGAAGGGCGTGTTCAGCAATGCTGAAGACAGGCTGGAAAGATCGGTGTTCTCGACCCTGTACCCTGACAATACCTACGGCGTTGAATCCGGAGGAGATCCCAAAGCCATTCCTGAACTGACCTATCAGCAGTTCCTGGATTTTCACGGAAAATTTTATCATCCTTCCAACAGCTATATCTATATCTACGGCAATATGGACGTGGAAGAGAGGCTGAACTGGCTGGATGAGGCATATCTGAAAGACTATGATATCCTGGACGTGGATTCCGAGATCAAAATGCAGGCTCCCATCGGTACGAAGGAGATACATGCCAATTATCCTCTGGGGGAGGACGACAGCGAGGAAGACGCAGGATTCCTGGCATGGGGATTTACCTACGGTACATTTAAGGATGTGCTGAACAATGAAGCCATGGAGATACTGCTCGATGTCCTCTTTAACGAATCGGGAGCGCCCGTGAAGGAGGCTCTGGTAAAGGCAGGGGTAGGCAAAGACGTGCTCTCGGGACTGACATCCTCGCTCAAACAGCCCATGGTCATGACCTTGATACGAAACACAGACGCGGACAAGCTTGACCGGATGCGCGAGATCATTTTTGAAACCCTGAAAAAGCTCGCGGATGAGGGAATCAATAAAGAGTCACTGCTCGCGGCCATCAACGGTGCCGAATTCCATTATTGTGAAGCGGACTACGGACGCTTCCCCAAGGGACTTCAATACGCCAGACAGGCGTTGTGCACATGGCTGTATGACGACCAGGACGCATTTTCGACGCTGCGTATGACAGAGATCTATCCTGCGCTCAGGGACAAGATCGATACCGGTTTCTTTGAGGAACTGATCAGAAAATATATGCTTTCGAGCGACAGTCAGGTATTCAGCTCCATTTCACCTAAAAAGGGCATGGGAGCGGAAGAAGAGAAAAAGCTCGCCGACAGGCTTAAAATCTATAAGGAGAGCTTGAGCGAAGCAGAGATCGAAAAGCTTATCGAGGATACAAAGGCTCTTAAAAAGTACCAGAGCGAGCCTTCGACCGCTGAGGAACTGGCTACTTTGCCTTTGCTGACCAGGCAGGATCTGAAACGTGAATTCATGCCTTACACCAACGAGGAGATGAGTATCGGCGCGGCACCGGCACTTTACCACGAGATCGAGACGAACGGGATCGTGTATTTCAAGCTCCTGTTCAGCGCCTCGGCTCTTACGGCCGAAGAAATCCCTTACGCCGGTCTGGGCCTCGCGCTGATCGGAGACATGGATACGGCCGGCTACAGCTATCTTGATCTGAACAATCAGGTGAATATTCATACCGGCGGTATCGCGACTGACCTGACCGTATTCAATGTGCTTGACAGGATGCCCGGAACCGAGCGTTACAAGCCTTACGCGATGGTTGTGGGAAAGGTGATGTCGCACAGCTTCGATAAAATGATCGAACTGATGATAGAGGAAATGCTGCGTACCGACTTTTCATCGCTTACAAGGGTGCGTGAGCTGATCGGAGAGGGTATATCGCGTACACGCTACGCTCTTTCGGCGAGCGGGCATATTACCTCTATGCGCCGGGCCGGTTCGTATATTTCTTCATCGGAAAGGTTTGGCGACCTTGCCAGCGGCTACAGCTTCTATAAATTTATATGCGACTGCTCACGCATGGAGGATGACGCGCTGAGAATAGAAGTGGATAAAGCTGCTGCAGTGCTTAAAAAGCTGCTTGCGAAGGGAACGCTTCTGGTAGACATTACATGTAATAAAGAGCTGCTCGAAACAGCAAAGCCCGCGGTCGAAAAGCTCGTTGCGGCTCTGCCCGATGGAGAAAAGCCCGATTCCGTATTCGGCAGGATATTTGAGACAGATATGAAAAATGAGGCTTTCAAGTCCTCGGGAGAAGTTAATTATATTTCAAAGGTCGGACATTTCACCGATACGAGCGCCAAAAACATGGCAGCGATCACCATACTGCGCGTGATCCTTTCACGGGATTATCTGTACAACAGGATCAGAGTGCTCGGCGGCGCGTACGGATGCGGCTTCAATTTCAGCGAACTGAAGAATACAGGGGTCTTCTATTCCTACAGAGACCCTCAGGTTAAGAATACGCTGGAGGTATACGATAAGGCAGCGGATTTTGTGGCCGGATTTGACGCCGATGAACGAGAGATGACAAAATATGTGATCGGTACCATGGGGGATCTGGATCAGCCCTTAAGTCCCGCCGGAAAGTGCGCGAGGAGCCTGTCCGGATATATGAGCGGCTTTGATCCGGAGGGCAGGCAGCAGATAAGGAATTATATTATTGACGCTACCCCTGCCGATATCAGGGCGGCTGCCGAATCTATCAGGCAGATAACCCAAACCGGCGCGATATGCGCGGTGGGGAGCGAAAGCGCGCTCAATGAAAACGCGGGATTGTTTAAAGAAGTGAAGAGCCTGCTGTAGGAGGATTATTATGAGTGATGGTTTCAAATCCGGCTTTGTGGCTCTCATAGGGCGTACCAATGTCGGCAAGTCTACACTTATGAACAGGCTCATCGGCCAAAAGGTGGCGATCACCTGCAACAAGCCTCAGACGACGAGAACCTGTATCCGCACCATTCTTACCGAAGAGCGCGGACAGATAATCTTTGTCGATACACCCGGTATACACAGGGCGCAGACCAAGCTGGGAGAATACATGGTGGGTGTCGCCGAACGGACACTGCACGAAGTGGATGTGATCCTGTATATGGTAGAGCCGTGTGATCATATCGGCGCAGGCGACAGGCATATCCTGGATCTCCTCGGCAAGGCTGGGGATCCGGATAACGGCAAAACACCGAAGGTACTCGTAATCAATAAGATAGATACGATCAGCAGGGAAGAGCTGGCCGGACTTATTGCCATGTTCTCTGCCGAATGTGATTTTGACGAGGTAGTTCCCGTCAGTGCCTTAAAGGGCGACAATGAGGATGTCATCAAGGATATCATTTACCGGCTGCTTCCCGAAGGACCGATGTACTATGATGAGGATGAGCTTACTGACCAGCCCGAAAGACAGATCGTAGCGGAGCTCATCAGGGAAAGCGCCTTAAAGGCGTTGAGCGATGAGGTGCCTCACGGTATCGCGGTCGGTATCGAGACCATGCGGGAACGCAGGAAAGACGGTAAGGGCACGGGATTCTTTGATATTGAAGCCACCATCGTCTGCGAGAGAGAATCACATAAGGGCATCATCATAGGGAAAAAGGGTTCGATGCTTAAAAAGATAGGTACCAACGCGCGGCTTCAGATCGAAGCGCTGCTCGGTTACAGGATCAACCTGCAGCTGTTTGTAAAGGTGAAAAAGGATTGGCGCGACAGTGATTTTCTGCTGAAAAATTACGGGTTTGCCGACGAGGACGAAGCGTGAGAAACGTTTGTGGCAGGAGAGGCAATGTATGATGAGATAACTACGCCGGGGATAGTCCTAACTTCCATGCCTGTCGGTGAATACGACAGGCGGGTGAGCGTACTTACAGCCAGGCAGGGACGGATCAGCGCGTTTGCGAGGGGCGCGAGGCGCGCCACGAGTACACTTTGCGCTCCGACGGTACAGTTTACCTACGCTGATTTTACATTTGCCGAAAGGCGGGACTCGTATGATCTGAAAACGGCTGAAAACATACGCTCTTTTGACAGGCTAGCTTCGGACATGGACGCGGTGCTGTATGCTTCGTATTTTTGCGAACTGGTGAGCTTTCTGACCCGTGAAAACGCGGATGAAACCGAGCAGTTAAAGCTTCTGTACATGACTTTTGCGGCCCTGGGAGCCGGAACCATTGATCACAGGCTTATACGCTGCATTTTCGAGCTCAGGAGCATTACGGAATACGGTGAAGCTATGCGGGCGGAGGGGCTGTACTATTCACAGAATGATAACGGACTGGTGGAGTATAACGCCGCCGGCAGCATAAAGGTGGACACATCCACTCTCCACACAGTGCAGTTTGTGGAATCGACTCCGGTAAACAAGCTGTTCACCTTCCGGGTGAGCGATACGGTCCTGAATGAACTGGAGCGTATTACCGGAGATTATATGAAACGGCATGTGGACAGGCCCATGAAGAGCCTGGAGGTATTGCGGCAGATGACCGGGGCTGTGATCCCATTCGTGACAGAGCCTGCGGGTACGTCAGACTGATGATAATTTGCGGACAGGAGCGCGATAGTAATGAAAAGAGAAGATTTCTTTGAATTATTGCACTGTAACGGACAATACAGGTTTGCTGATCTGTTTGAGACAATAGATGAAAAAACACAGGCTTCGATCCTTGCCCAGGCCGATCTGATCGACTTTGACATGCTGGAAGGTCTTCCCCGGCCGACAGAAGGGGAGGAGGAGAGCTTGGTTTCAAGAGGAAAGATCACGCCCATCAGGACGCTGACCATCGCTGATTATGCCGGGGATGTTGACAAATACAGGAAGGTCGGGATCGATGCTCTGAAAAAGGGCAAGGTGGCGGCGCTGATGCTTTCGGGCGGTATGGGTACCAGACTGGGGACCAAAGGCGCGAAGGGCGTGGTCAATATCGGCATAACCAGAGAGGTATATATTTTCCAGCGTCTTTTTGAAAATATGCTGGATGTGGTGCGTGAGGCGGACGCATGGTTCCATGTGTTCATTATGACGAGCGTTTTAAATGACGAAAGCACCAGGACATTTCTGGCAGATCATGAATATTTCGGCTATAAACCTGAGTATGTTCATTTTTACATGCAGGATATGGCTCCGTGTCTGGACAGCGAGGGCAACATGTTCCTCGAAGCCCCGGACCGCATAGCCATCTCGCCCAACGGAAACGGGGGATTCTATTCATCTCTGGTCAGGTCGGAACTTGACAGTGTGCTTCATAACGGACAGATCGAGTATGTCAATGTTTTTGCCGTCGATAATGTGCTGCAGCGCATCTGCGATCCCGTTTTTATCGGAGGCGTGATCGATAACGGCGCCGCCAGCGGAGCGAAAGTGGTCGCGAAGGCTTCTCCCGATGAGAAGGTTGGGGCGATGTGCCTTGAGGACGGCACGCCTTCAGTTGTTGAATACTACGAGATGACTGACGAGCTTAAGGCTGAAAAGCTGGAGAACGGCGAACCGGCTTATAACTACGGCGTGATCTTAAACTACCTGTTCAGCGTGCCGGACACCGATAAAGTGGTGGCTCAGAAGCTCCCCGTACACAAGGTCAGGAAGAAGGTGCCGTACTTAGGATACGCGGACGGCAGGCAGTATACGGGTCCGGAAGGACCGGAACGCTTTGATGGTTCAGGTATGCCGATCAGGGATGATCTTATTACGGTGGAGCCCGATACCCCTAATGCGGACAAGCTGGAGCTCTTATGCCTCGATCTGGTGCATCTGCTGCCTTCCTGTCTGCCCTTTGAGGTGGTACGCGAAAAGGAATTCGCGCCTATCAAGAACGCGACCGGCGTGGATTCGGTGGAAAGCGCGCGAGAGATGCTGAAGGCGAACGGGTATGAGCTGTGAGGAAGCTTCTTTAATCAATGTTTCACAAACGGCAGGGCAGGAAACTAAAAGAAATACTTGCCATGAAAGCAAAGAGGGCTTATAATGGTGACTATGTGTGAATATCCGGTTACTATTATTGGCAGATGAATGACTTGCTTGCTGTATTTGCCGGAAAGACTTTTTGAACGGGGAACTAAGATTTTACAACCTGTTTATGTATGTATATCGCATTTAGGGGGCTTCTTCCTATGTTTGCGAGTAAAATAAAGGAAAGGCGCCGGATGTATCGTCCGGCAGGGTAAAAAAAACGATGGAAAAGACTATGGACAAAATAGTGGCTCTGGCCAAGGCAAGGGGCTTTGTGTATCCGGGCTCGGAGATCTACGGCGGTCTGGCCAATACCTGGGATTACGGTAATCTCGGAGTGGAGCTGAAAAACAACGTGAAAAAAGCCTGGTGGAAGAAATTCATCCAGGAGAATCCCTATAACGTGGGCGTGGATTGCGCGATACTTATGAATCCCCAGACCTGGGTCGCTTCGGGTCATCTGGGCGGCTTCTCGGATCCTTTGATGGACTGCAAGGAGTGCAAGGAGCGCTTCCGCGCTGACAAGCTGATCGAGGATTACGCCGCTGAAAAAGGCATCACTCTTGAAAGCCCCATTGACGGCTGGACTCAGCAGCAGATGAAGGATTTCATCGAGAATAACAACATTCCCTGTCCTTCCTGCGGCAAACACAATTTTACCGATATCAGACAGTTCAACCTGATGTTCAAGACCTTCCAGGGCGTTACCGAGGACGCGAAGAACGTGGTGTACTTACGTCCCGAGACCGCGCAGGGTATATTCGTAAACTTCAAGAACGTACAGCGTACCTCACGCAAGAAGGTGCCTTTCGGTATCGGACAGATCGGAAAGTCCTTCCGTAACGAGATCACGCCCGGCAACTTTACCTTCAGGACCCGCGAGTTCGAGCAGATGGAGCTGGAGTTCTTCTGCAAGCCCGGTACCGACCTTGAGTGGTTCCAGTACTGGAGGGCATTCTGCCGCGACTGGCTGCTTTCTCTCGGCATCAAAGAGGACGAGATGAGACTGAGGGATCACAGCCCCGAAGAGCTGTGCTTCTACAGCAAGGGTACTACCGATATCGAGTTCCTCTTCCCCTTCGGATGGGGCGAACTGTGGGGTATCGCGGACAGGACCGATTATGACCTTACCCAGCATCAGAACGTATCGAAGGAGGATATGAGCTACTTCGATGACGAGACCAATGAGAAATATATTCCTTACGTTGTAGAGCCTTCACTTGGCGCAGACCGTGTTACTCTGGCATTCCTGTGTGCCGCTTATGACGAGGAGGAGCTCGAAGGCGGAGATATGCGTACCGTACTTCGTTTCCATCCGGCTCTTGCTCCGGTCAAGGTCGGCATACTGCCTCTTTCCAAGAAGCTGAATGAGGGCGCCGAGAAGATAAATACGGAGCTGTCAAAATACTGGAACTGCGAGTTTGACGACCGCGGCAATATCGGAAAGCGTTACCGCCGTCAGGACGAGATCGGTACGCCTTACTGCGTGACATACGATTTCGATTCCGAGAACGACAACTGCGTAACTGTACGCGAGCGCGATTCCATGGCTCAGGAGAGGATAGCGATCGCGGAGCTTAAGGCTTATCTCGAGGAAAAGCTTGCGTTTTAAGAGACTTTGAACCATGGGGACGGGGTTGAGGATTCATTTTTATCTGTCCGGTAAAGATGAACCTGCAACCCCGTCCCCTGCGTTCACCGGTATGGGGGATTGATATGATACATTTTGGCATGCCCACGCTTATAGAAAACCGGACTTTGGAAGACAATGTAAAGTTGTGTCAGAGTCTGGGACTCAGGTTCATAGAGCTGAACATGAACTTCCCGGAATATCAGACGGAAAGGCTGGAGCAGACCGATCATCTGATCAGGGCGGCCGAAAATGCAGGGATCTATTATACGATCCATCTGGATGAAAATCTGAATATCGCGGACTTTAATCCTCTGGTAGCACAGGCGTATCTTGAGACGGTGCGGCGTACGATCGAAGCCGCGAAAAAGCTCCTGCCCCTGCGTGAAAGGTTTGGCAACGACAGCAGGCCGCTTATCCTTAACATGCACATGAACCATGGCATACATATCACGCTTCCCGACCGGAAGGTTCAGATGTATGACCGGGATTTTGATACCTATATGGCGTCATTTGCTGTTTTCCGTGACCGGTGCGAAGAGTGGATCGCGGACAGCGATGTGATGATCTCTGTGGAAAATACTGATGGTTTTCGCGGTTATGAGAAAAAGGCCATAGAGTATCTGCTGGAGAGCCCGAAATTCGGGCTGACCTGGGATATCGGACACTCAAAGGCAACCGGTGAGAAGGATGTCCCCTTTATCAGGGAACATGCTGATCAGCTGATCCATTTTCATATTCATGACGGCTCTGAGGAGCCCCCGAAGAACCACTTGGCTCTCGGAGACGGAGAAATCGATATCGAAGAGAGACTGCGTCTTGCCAAGAGCAGGAACGCCAGATGCGTTCTTGAGACCAAGACGGTGGAAGCACTGCAAAAGTCGGTGAAGTGGCTGCGTTCATCTTGATCTGTACCGGAACAGCTGTAAAACGTGCAAACTCAATAGAAAAGTATGGCGTGAATCGCGAATTTTTAGCCGGTACCAATACGGACAACCCAAGATACGACATTTTGAACGCTGTCATCATCAACATCGGTAAGTTTCATGATAGCTCTATCACGGACAACGAACTGATCAGCATGTTGACCGACCTGCTCGATGAGCGGATGAATGGCGCCGAGAAGATTAAAAAACTTAAAACAAGACACAGTCTGAAAACCACCAGAGAAATTGAAAGTGAGGTGAATAGCATGTGTACTTATGCAGAGGCAATAGAAAGAAAAGCGTTTGAAAATGGTCTTGAAGCTTTGGTCAACATTCTTAAAAAATACATTACGGATTTTGATTCCTTGTATCAAGAAGTTATCTCAACTAAAGTTTACAAGGACGTGACCGCAGGGAAGTTATGAAGTACTACAAATAAATATGTTCGAAAACCTGCTGAAACAGGTACAGGTATACCTGATTTCTGCTTTACCACTTCCTTTTAAGATGTCAGGTCATTCAATGTATTCGAGAACAACTTTCTTTCTATCTTGCGACGTCATTTTCAAACCGTGACAATTTGTCACGGTTTAATTCCCCCTTTTATGCGTTGTTTCATTTTTCTC
>JAILRI010000269.1 GCA_024698555.1 Lachnospiraceae bacterium | reverse complement strand
GGACACCGAGAGCCGGCAAGCCAACTCCTGGCGCAAGCTCGTGAACCTTTAGTTCTCACATACAAAAACAAGGCTGCCGCACTCTTTCGAATGCGACAGTCCTGTTATACTTCCACAAATATCGTTTTTCCGTATAATTCGGAATACACTCCCTAAATAGAGTAAAGAAACAAACTTTTGAAAAATTTCTTCTAGGCATGACTATAAATAGTAACTTTTACGATATTCAGATCAGATTACCGGGAATAAAACTGTTCAGACTGTCTATGGGAAACGGTTTGGAAAACAACATAATTCTCAAAAAAAAGACGGTAATTAGAAGTGCGGTTATGATACACCGTAAAAATTATTTACTGTCAAGTATATCCGCACCCGGAGTTTCAGTGACCGATATATAGTAGTCTGTATCGAAGTTCGTGTCAGTTCCAGGGATATTGTCAGTCCCGGGGATATCATCAGTTCCGGGGATACCTGAGATCGATATATAGACGTCGGTCTCCAAATTGGTATCCGTTCCGGGGATGCTGTCGTTTTCGGGAAGAGGAGTTACATTAACCGATGCTTTGTGATCAGTGTTATCACTAAAGATGGTTTCAGCCGTCAGGTTAAGGCCGATATACCGGCTGATCCGGTCAAAAGCTTCCGCGACCTTCTCCGGGCCATTATAACCGGTCATAATGATCACAAGGGCGCTTTTATCGTTCTTATAAAAATGCAGTTCCAGGGCATCATATATGTCAGTATGCCGGCGGACGGCTGTGCAGTCATAGCCCAATCCTTTGTTCACAATGCGTTCGCTTCCGTTTTCATCTGAAACCGTGATGGTGAACCCCAGATTGACCTTCTCCTCGTCAGCGTCCTCCACCGGAGCGAAATCGATCTCACCGGCCAGGATATGCTTTATCACGACTCTCACGCCATCATAATTATACCCTGCGTCCATGGCTGCAAACTCCACTGTCCCGTCCTTCCTGCCCTGCCCCTCGACATGACAGTGCTCGGTTATGGCAGCGTTAGAGTTGGTTTCACCGTAACAGTTGGCCTTCTCCAGCCAGTCAGCCTTTTCCAGCGGATTCCAGGGCTTTACGCCCAGCCAGCCGCATGCTTCATCCCAGGTCGCAAAGTACATCGACCGCCATCCCGGCATATGGCTCGAGACCATGCGCTGGAAATTGTCAAGCTGCTCATACTGGTTCCAGTCCTCGATGATCAGATTGCTGATATTGTCCGAAAGCTCGTATTGTACGTTGCTGCTCAGTTCGTCAAAAATAGTCCCGGAAGCAGTATTCATGCCGGGTTCATTCACGGAATCCGCATTCATACCGGTCTCATCCATGGTCCCCGGCTCCGGTCCCGCATTTCCCTTTGTCGCAGGATTGGTCAGGAAGCAGACTGCCAGTACCACGCAAACCACCCCTACCGTTACGATCACCCAGAATACCGTTCTTTTGTAATTCATTACATTCCTTATCGAGAATTTATTAGCCATTCACATGTCTCCTCAAATTGCCAAACACTTCTTCATGAGACATACGCTCCGTTGCAGCCTCGGCATACGCATCAGCTTCGTCCTATGCCTGTTCTTCAAGTCTTTCCTTTAGCAGCGTATTTCTCTTGGTTACGGTTACATTCCGCACCGCATAGCTCAGCGCTTTCTTTGTGCCGACCATTACGAGGACCTTCTTTGCGCGGGTGATCCCGGTATAGATCAGGTTTCTCTGCAGCATCACATAATGGTTCATCATCACCGGCATAACGACGATAGGATATTCCGATCCCTGTGCCTTATGGATAGTAGTCGCATAGGCATGTACCAGTTCATCAAGCTCAGTGATATCATATTCCACGCTTCGGCCGTCGAAATTGACCTTCAGGTTCCTGTCGGTCTCATCAACTTTTTCAATAATTCCGATATCTCCGTTGAACACTTCCTTGTCGTAATTATTCCTGATCTGCATGACCTTATCATCCGCCCTGAAGGCAAAACCGCTGCGGCGCAGGCATTCTTTCATGACCGGCACCCTGCCCCTGTCCTTCATAAACACTTCATGTTCCGCGGGATTAAGCGCTTCCTGCAATGACAGGTTCAAGCTCGTGGCACCGACCACCCCTTTCTGCATAGGTGTCAGCACCTGTATCTGGGAAGGTTCAACGTGATAGTAGTCAGGAAGCTTTTTCTGTACCAGCGAAACTATCTGCCCAGCTGCAGCTTCCGCATCCTCATTTTCCATGAAAAAGAAGTCCGAATCCCTCCCATTACTGATGTCAGGCATCTTTCCCTCATTGATGCGGTGGGCGTTCATAATGATCCTGCTGGTCTGCGCCTGTCTGAAAATGCGTGTCAGCCGTACAACAGGAAATACCCCGGAATCGATGATATCCCGAAGGACATTGCCTGCTCCTACCGATGGCAGCTGATCGATATCGCCCACCATGATCAGTCTCATCGTCGGCGGGATCGCCTTTAGCAAGGAATTCATCAGGATGATGTCGATCATCGAACATTCATCAACAATCAACACATCACCTTCCAGCGGATTATCTTCATTCTTCTGATAGCCTTCGGGCGGCTTGCATTCCAGAAGGCGGTGTATGGTCTTCGCTTCAAGTCCCGTTGCTTCAGTCATGCGCTTCGCAGCGCGCCCGGTAGGCGCGGCCAGAAGGATCTTCAGCCCGTACGCTTTATACGCGGATATAATGCCATGTGTCGTAGTAGTCTTCCCGGTTCCCGGACCTCCGGTCAGCACCATGACTTTTGCTGTAGCCGCCGTCCTTATGGCATCAGCCTGTATCCCGTCATACTCCATTCCGGTCCTGGCCTGGATAGAAGCTATGTCAACCGACAAGTCATCATTTCCGCTCTTTCTCCTTGCCTCCATAAGACGGGTATACAGTTTGTCTCCGGCAGGGGACGATGCCAGCTTTTTCAGCTTTGAAGCCACACCGTTCTCCGCGAAATAAAACGGCGGCAGGTAAATGGCATCTGTCGCATTCCCGTCTTCGTCTGTCTTTTTTATTTCTTTCTCAAGGATCAGTTCATTTTTCTTCAGCATATCATCCATGGTCATGGTGACAGTCTCTTCGGAAGCTTCAAGCAGCTGCACCGCCGATTCAACCAGCTGCTGTTTTTCGGCATATACATGACCTGCATTCGATAATTCCGAAAGTGTGTACATCAGGCCGCTTCGCAGCCTGACGTATGATTCCTTACCGAACCCCAGCTTCATCGCTATCTGGTCGGCAGTCTTGAACCCGATACCCCAGATATCATCCGCAAGCCTGAACGGATTCTCTTTCATTACAGCTATGCTGTCATTTCCATACTGTTTATAGATCTTTGCCGCATAAGAGGTCGATACCTGATGCTCCTGCAGGAACATCATTATGTTCTTGACTTCCTTCTGACGCTCCCATGATAAAGCGATCTGTTCTATCCGCTTGTTGCCGATACCCTCAACTTCCACCAGAAGCCTGATATTATCCTCTATAACGGTAAAGGTTTCAACCCCGAAGCGCTGTACGATGCGTTTCGCGAATACAGGACCCACACCCTTGATCAGCCCCGATCCAAGATATTTTTCCATGCCGTAGATCGTGGCCGGAAGTGTCTCTTCCCAGTTTTCGGCGATAAACTGGCTCCCGTACTTTGAATCAACCTTCCAGTTTCCTTCACAGATCAGAACAGAGCCTACATTTGCGTCAAGAAGATTCCCAACTACCGGCACCAGATCATTATGATCCTTGACCCGGCATTTCAGGACAGAGTACCCGTTTTCAGGGTTCTGGTAAGTGATCCTTTCGACCACGCAGCGGATCTTCTGCACGGGGTACCTCCTCCTTAATATGAGACTAATCATCAAGCTTTACAATTGCATATTTTCAATTTTTCGAATTTACCTTTTTACCTGAACAATCGGAATACCCCCATCGGGGGTGCTTAGTATTTCCTCTCACTTCCTCGCGCCCAATAGTTCGACAATAGCGAAATAATCGAAACGGCGGAAAGCATCCTTTATTTTTTTGATGAGCTCATTTTCACTTTCAGGGATGTTTATGCCTTTCATCGCGTCAAAGATTTCCTCCAGGCTGTTGACATCCATGGCGTCAGCGGCATCATAAAGCCTTGAATAGATCATCTCCATCTGAGCGTTGTCAGCCTGTGAGGTATTGGTATCTCCCGAAGATGATGTACCGAGTATCTCGGCTAAAACCGGTCCGAATGCGGCATAGTGTTCCATAAATGGATCGTGGTGACGGCGGATGAAGGATTCGTCGCCTTCTTTTCCTGCGGTCTCCAGAGCCTGTGCTTCCTCCCCGAGTTCCACGGCGCCGATGATCCGGGCAGAGCTTTTCAGCGCGTGAACTTTAATGGCATAGTTTTTCAGATCACCTGCCTCGTAGAAACTGTTGATCATGGAGGTATTATCATCCATGGAATCGTAGAATATCTGAAGCATCTTTATAAAGTCACCGGCATCCCCGCTGTTGGTGATCCCTGCCTCAATATCCATCCCCGGGATTTTTGCGAGAACCGCAAAACGATCCTCGGTCTTTTTATCTTTCACCGTGTCTGACGCGGTGTCTTTCACGGTTTCTTCCGCCGCGTCATCCGGTGATGAGAGCACGACCTTATCCTGAGGAAGATAATAGATCAGCATCTCTTCCAGCTTTGCGGAATCAATGGGTTTGGTCATATAATCATCAAATCCCTCAGCCAGATACTGCTCACGGACACCGGATATGGCGTTGGCAGTAAGGCAGATCGAAGGTGTGGCCAGATTGGGATTGTTGCTCTGAGCCTTCAGTTCGTGCAGTGTCTCTATGCCATCCTTGTCAGGCATCATATGGTCAAAAAAGATGATATCATACTTCTTGTCAAGAGAAAGCGTCAGTCCTTCATCTCCGCTCGAAGCAGTATCGATCTGTACCTGAGTCTGTTTTAAGAGGCTCTTGAATACCATGAGATTCATGGGATTGTCATCAATAACGAGAACCTCGGCCAAAGGAGCCGTAAATTTCCTGCGATAGGCTTTACGCTGACTTAAAAGCTTCTGGTAAGCGGACTGATAATCTCCGAGAGGCTCCCGGCGGACCACTTTCTGACGAAGTGAAAAAGCAAACTCTGAACCGTGCCCGTATTCGCTTCTCACCTTAAGTGATGTTCCCATCAGCTCCAGCAGCTTCTGAGTGATGTTCATGCCCAGTCCGGTACCTTCAATATTCCTGTTCCTTTCCTCCTCAATACGGCTGAACTGTTCAAAGAGCCGCTTCAGATCCTCCGGCTTGATCCCGATACCGGTGTCTTTTATACTGACATCCAGATTGATAAACTCAGGATCATCGGTCTCGGAATAATTCATCGAGAACGTGACCGTGCCTTTTTGCGTGTATTTGACAGCATTGGTCAGGAGGTTGGTGATGACCTGTTTCACGCGGATCTCATCGCCAAAGAGC
The DNA here is from genome assembly GCA_024698555.1 of Lachnospiraceae bacterium. Taxonomy (GTDB): domain Bacteria; phylum Bacillota; class Clostridia; order Lachnospirales; family Lachnospiraceae; genus RUG11977. The sequence continues at coordinate 2,390 of JAILRI010000269.1, read as the reverse complement.
ATCTTCGGTATATCCGGAGCAAAGTTTAATGACAGCAGAAGACCCTTGTTATCTACCCTCACCTGTATCATGTTGACCAGATCATTGATCACCGAGGACAGATCATACTCTACAGGGATGATGTCCATCTTTCCGGACTCGATCTTGGAGAAGTCCAGAATGTTGTTTACCAGTCCGAGCAAAGTGTCACCGGCGCTTCTGATGCTTTCTGAATAGGCAATGATATTGGGATCCTGACATTCGCGAAGGATCATCTCATTCATACCCAGAACCGCGTTGATGGGAGTCCTGATCTCGTGGGACATATTTGCAAGGAAAGAGCTCTTTGCCTTCGTGGCAGCCTCGGCAGCCGACTTTTCTATCGCCAGCTCATGAACCATTGTTTTCTCATAGTAAATACAGTTTTCCCTGTGATTGAAGTCGTTATGTATGGCAGTGGCCATCTGGACGCAGCTGTCATATCCGCAGCAGGTACAGTTGATCTTACGGCTCTCGGGAGTAACCTTGTTCATGGTCAGAAAGATAGCATCCAGTTCTTCTTCATTAGGTATGTCATAGGCGCACTCTCTGGAACGGTCGGTGTACCCGCGCAGATAATCCTCCAGTTTCAGATCCTTAAACTGAAGATTGAAATTCTTCAGTCTTTCAGCGGGGGTATCCGCCTTTGACCAGGCCGCGCCGCTCCCATCACGTTTGGAAGACTCGCGGATGTCCAGCAGCGCATAAAGGGCGTCATCAGTCCTGGTCTTTTCCGGATCGACCGCGGTACCGCAGATACAGCCTTTTTCGCAGTTCAACGCATCGATGAATAGAAAAGGCGTCTTATTGTCACGTATCCTGGATGTATTTTCATGAAGCCATTCGTAAAGGTGTCGTTCTCCTTCGATCTGGCGGATATAGACACCATCCCCCAAAAACCAGCGAACGTTCTCTGCCAGTCCTCCGGGGGTGGGATAATAGGATCCCAGCCCATATTCGATCTCACTGTTCAAGGGATCCCCGTGTATGCCATGTCTACTGACATAGCGCATCAAATGGTCAAAGGTGACATTGTACTGAACCAGACCCTCGTTGTGAGGGTCTTCTATCTCCATCTTCTTGGCGATGCAGGGGCTTATGAAAGCCAGCCGTTCCGTAATACCGAGTTCTTTTCTGGCGTAGATGGCCGAACACATCAGAGGACTTTGTACAGGAAAAAGTTTGGGAAGCAGTTCCGGAAGATAACGTTCGATGTAAGATACCAGAGCCGGACAGGGCTGCGATATTCCTCCCGTAAAATTATAGCGTTCAATATAGTTAAGATATCCCCAGGTCGTAATATCAGCTCCAAAGGATACGCTTATGATCCGATGTACCCCCATGGCTTTCAGACCGCCAAGCACACTCGCGTATTCATCGGGATAATTGGCCTTAAAAGACGGAGCCAGAAGAAGGGATATGGGCTCACCCTTTGCCAGATCGTTGAAGAAAGCCTCGGTATCATCCACATATTCACGCGCATTATGGACACATACATCCATACAGCTGCCACAGGCTACGCACTTGCTCCCGTCCACATGAATGCGGGCTTTTCCATCCACTTCCCCGGAAACACAGGCACCTATGGCACTGCAGACATTGATGCACCGGTTGCAGCCGATGCAGTTATCATTGGTATAAACAATACTCTGTTCGTTCATAATAAAAGTCTACCCCATTCCTTTCATTGATCAAATGACAACATACACATGTTGACCCCTGATCACTATCCTCGCACTAACTTATAATACCTGCTAAGACCTGCCGTGTCAATTAAAACATCCCTGTTACACGGGCTGTAATAGCACTCCGGCATCATTTGGGTATTATATGGTCAAAAATGGTATATGGTAACATTTGTATAAAATATAACCGGCGAAAACAGAATTTTCATGCATATTATCCTATTGACATATCAGATGGATAGGTTTATCATTTCAAACACAAGGTTGAAAACCTTTGAATCTTTACGAAAGGGGAATGATCTATGAGCAGGATAGCATTTGGATCGTCAGCTTATACCGGTTCTTACATGTGTATGTGTCGAATGCTGTGCTCCCGGGCATCGAAAGAGGTCGGGCGGATGGCTCATATGTCATGCGCTGGAAGTAAGATTCGTTGATCGCGTTTCTTATATATGAGACCATTGCCCGGGAGTGATAAGCTCGCCGGGTATTTTATTGCCCGGGAGTAACTAGTACATCGATTCTTAAATAACTGGACCGAATGCTTGACGGCTTTAGCGATAGCACACGCCTGAAAGCCTCGCCGTAGCCCGCTACGTCTGCGTTTTCTGACATGTACTCTCGGGCAAGCATTCGGCGCATTAGTCCAGTTATTTCGCGATCGATGTACAAGACGGGGGTGTTATA
>JAILRI010000254.1 GCA_024698555.1 Lachnospiraceae bacterium | reverse complement strand
TCAGCCCGACGCTGCAAAGCAGTACCTTGAGGCTGCCAAGGCAGAACTTGGTGACAGTGTTAACTATCCTATCCAGATCGATGTTGTTTATCTGTCCACCAGCGAGGTTAATACCGCTCAGGCAGCTGCTTACAAGCAGGTTGTTGAGGGCTGCTTAGGTGCCGCGAACGTTCAGGTCAACCTGATCGAAGCTTCTACCACCGAAGACTTCTATGCATGCGGATACCGTGCTTCCAACGGCGCAGCAGGCAACTTCGATATGTTCTACGGTTCGGGCTGGGGTCCTGACTACGGTGATCCTTCCACCTACCTTGATACCTTCCTTGGCGAAGGTGCAGGATACATGACCAAGGTTATCGGTCTGTTCTAAATTTTCAACAAAAGATGACTTGTGCCATCCTGAGCACGCGGGATCTGTGCGGCAGATCCCGCGTACGAAGGGTCCTGAAAGCGGGATCCTTCGGCGTTTTGCGCCTCAGGATGACATTGTTGTGTTTAGAAAGGCAACTGATCCATTCAAAAAAGACGTTTCATCGAAAGAGACTTATCTTATGAAAAAATACCTGTTAAAACGAATTCTCTTTGCTCTGTTCTCTCTGGTGGTCGTTGTGATGATCGTAATGCTGCTGGTTTATTCACTGATCAACCGCAGTGTTATCCTTCAGACCGATGATACCTGGAACAAGAAGAATCTAAATGACCGTACTATTTACGAATATATGCAGTATAAGAAGTACGGCTATCTTGAATTTGAAAACTATACCACCTACGTACAGGACAAGTATATGGCCAAGTACGGGGAGGATTATTATACACAGCCGGATTATCTGACTGACAAGAGTATCATTCAGGACTCTAAAAACTTCGCTGAAAACTCCAAGACGAACGAATCCATCAAGGAATTTGTGAAGATGTACCGGGATAAAGGCTATAAGATCATTTATCTGCCTACCGAGACATATAAGTCGGGAAAGACCAAGCCCGGCGGAATGGGGTATCTGTTCGCGACCGTTGACAAGCATGTGGTTGTAAGGCTCCTCGATTATATCAAGGGGTTTATTTCCATTGAAACCAAGAATCAGGTGGTGGATCCGGAACTTACCGACCGCTATATAAGATTCGAGAAGGATCCTTACAATGGCGCCTTCGCTTTGGTCGGTTCCGGAACCCAGCACAAATATCTGGTATATTTTGACAGCCATTTTCCTTTCATGCATTTTAACTGGATACATATCAACCTCGGAACCAGTTATACAACTTACCGCGGGCAGGAGATCACTACGGTCATCAACTCGCCCACCGGACAGATCATTAAGTCGATGCAGCAGTATCCGTCCATGATAGGAACGGATGAGTATGTGGAGACTGCCGTTGATTTTCACAGTGTGACCTATAATACCGGAGAGGTGGCTGAGGCCGATAAGGGATTGTTCACCGACAAGTACTCCGTGTATTCCTTTAAACGCGAGGGCCTGTCCATGATAGAGACTTCCTTCGTTATCGGTATCATTGCGACTATCCTGGCTTATCTGATCGGTCTGCCCATTGGTATTTCCATGGCCAGAAACATGTCAAAATGGATAGACAAGCTGGGAAATATGTATATCATTTTCATCATGGCAACGCCTTCGCTGGCTTATATCTTCATCTTCGCCGCTATCGGCACGACTCTGTTCAATCTGCCGTATAAGTTTGCCAACGCGGAGGTTAAGATACTGGCCTACTTCCTGCCGATCATCTCGCTTACGCTTCCCCAGATAGGAAGCCTGATGAAGTGGATGAGGCGTTACATGATCGACCAGATGAATGCCGATTATGTCAAATTCGCCAGAGCCGAAGGCCTTTCGGAAAAGGAGATATACCGCATTCACATTTCGAAGAACGCGATGATATATCTGGTACACGGTATTCCTTCATCCATCATATTCTGTCTGACAGGCGCGATCATTACAGAGCGCGTGTATTCGGTACCGGGTGTCGGAAACCTGCTCACAGTCGCGCTCAATTCACATGATAACGGTGTTATAGTAGCATGTACCGTGTTCTATACCGCCCTCGAGATCATAGCGCTGATAGCGGGAGACCTGCTGCTTGCCAAATATGATCCGAGAATCTCTCTTTCAGAGGAAGGAGGTGGAGGAAGATGAGTGTTGATCTGAACAAAGTCAATCCTTCTGCAGCGGATGTCCGGGATGAGGACAGTCTGTTCAGATTCCTCGATAAGACTGACGCGATCGAATCCGAAAAGATCATCGCACCCCGTTATTCCTACTGGAAGTCGGTATTCAGGGTATTCTTCCGCAAAAAGATCAATCTGGTGATGATAGCGCTGCTCGTCATCATACTTCTGACAGCATTTATCATGCCTTCATTCTGGATTTATGATCCTATGGAGAATGTTACCAATCCGCTTACCTATAACTTAAGCCCCAAGGCAGCTTTTGCGTATTTCGGCGGGTTCTCGTTCAAATACCTGCTGGGTACCGGAGCTATGGGCAATTCCATATTGTACGGTATCATAGCGTCCGCCAAGACATCGCTTACGCTTTCATTCATATGCGCGGCTATCAATATGACCATAGGAATCCTGATGGGTGCGGTATGGGGATATTCCAAAAAGCTGGACGTGGTCATGCTGGTAGTATACCAGATCATCGCCAATGTTCCCGGCATCCTTCTGGTTTCGGTGTTGGTATACATACTGGGATCGGGCTTCTGGAGTCTGGTCTTCGCGCTTACCATTACCGGGTGGCTGGGTATTGCTTACTTCTTCCGTAATCAGGTCATGATCATACGTGACAGGGAATATTCACTGGCTTCGAGGTGTCTGGGTACGCCCATTACCCGTATGGTATCGAAGAACATACTGCCCTTCCTTACCTCGGTCATCGTAACACTCTTAGCTACCGAACTTCCGTCATATATTTCCAGCGAAGTGTTCCTGTCATATATCGGTATCGGTCTTTCCGCGAGCGTTCCTTCGCTCGGCCGTATGATACAGCAGGGACAGACCGCGTTCAGGACATTCCCGTGGGCATTCTGGCCTCCGGTGTTTGTCGCCGCCATGATCACGATCATACTGTATGTGCTGGGACAGAACCTGGCTGACGCGTCGGATCCGAGAACACACATGCTATAAAAGAGGTTTAAAATGAGTGAAACTAATGACAAAAAGATCCTTCTTTCCCTGAAGGATGTGGACGTAAAATTCAATGTCCGCGGCAGGACCCTGCAGGCGATCCGCAATGTCTCCCTTGATATTTACGAGCATGAATCGCTGGCCATAGTGGGTGAATCCGGTTCCGGCAAATCGGTCCTTACCAAGACCTTTGCGGGTATGCTGGACTCCAACGGCTATGTATCCCACGGAACCATCATTCTTTCTGATGATGAACTGTCAAAGACCGACGTTAAGCTCGAAGGCTTCAATGAGAAGCTTTATAACCGGGCTTTCAATATGCTGAATAAATATTCGGTATATGAAAGAGGCGCTGGCGAGTACCGCGAGATAAAAAAGCTTGAAAACGAGGTAAAGTACGCAGGTCACCTGGAGCCGGAAGAAGAGGATGAGTTCAACCGCCGCATCAAGGAAGAAGAAGATAATATCATAGACGCCAAGAACTATCTTTGGACCCTGGACAAGAAACTGGCCGAGGATGTTCCCGAAATAGAAAAGACACAGAAAAAAATAGCGGCCTTTTCAGATGAGCTTAAGAAGATCGAACAGGAGCGGACGGAGCTGAAAAAGAAGCGTATTGCGGACGCAAAGGCTGACACCACCGGGATCGCGAAGATAAAGGCCCGTGATGAGGAACTTAAAAAACTTAGGGAAGAAAAGCTGTTAAAACCTGATAAGGAGGGCAATATAAACGGCCTTTCCGATGAGGTGATAAAGAGAAATGAGCTGATAGCAAGGGAAATAATACTGTCCATCGGACGTTATCCGACAAAGGACAAGCTCATTTTCATGGTTAAGCTTTCAAAGGCTTTTAAGACCGCCTGTATGATAGGCGAGGATCTGAATGATCCGCAGGTTCGTAACAGGATCTTTGAGACTGTGGCTTTCAGGGTTGAGTTCAGGGAGTATGATGAGGCGAATAAGACCCTGCACGGTTACGCCATCCTCGACTGCGCAAAGGTAAAATATACCAAAGACTGGCAGCAGATCCGCGGACGCAGGATAGCTACCGTATTCCAGGATCCCATGACCAGCTTGAACCCTGTCATTACGATCGGAAAGCAGATCATGACAGTTATTTTAAAGCACCAGAAGTGTTCTCAGGCCGAGGCAAAGGAGAGAACCATTGATATCATGCGCAAGGTAGGGATATCCGAACCCGAAAAGCGTTTTGACGATTATCCTTTCGAGTATTCGGGAGGTATGAGGCAGCGTATAGTAATTGCCATCGCTCTTTCGTGCCAGCCCAAGATACTGATCTGTGACGAGCCCACCACGGCTCTTGATGTTACCATTCAGGCTCAGATTATAAGGCTGATCAAGGATCTGCAGAGGGAACTCGGTTTTACCACGGTCTATATCACTCATGATCTGGGTGTGGTAGCCAATGTGGCGGAGCGTGTTGCCGTGATCTACGGAGGACAGATCGTGGAGGTTGGTACCGTAGAGGAGATTTTCTACGACCCGAGGCATCCCTATACATGGGCACTGCTTTCGTCCCTTCCGCAGCTTGCTGAAAAAGGTACGGATCTGTTCTCGATACCGGGAACGCCGCCTTCACTGTACAATAAGATCGTAGGTGACGCTTTCGCGCCCCGAAACAGCTATGCCATGGCTATCGATCTGGTCAAGGAGCCGCCTGTATTCAAGGTAAGTGACACTCATTACGCCAAGACCTGGCTCCTCGATCCCAGGGCTCCCAAGACAGAGGCTCCCGAAAATATCAGAAATCTGCATGAAAAGATACTGAAGAGCTACGTGGATTTCGGAGAGGAGGCAGTCAATGGATAACGCAGAAAAAGAGGTTTTGCTCTCCATCCGTAATCTTGACGTTGTGTTCGGCAGGGGCAGGAAATCCTTCAAGGCTGTGGACAATGTAAGTTTTGATATTTACAAAGGCGAAACGTTGTCTTTGGTCGGAGAATCCGGTTCCGGCAAGACCACTATCGGACGCGCGATAGTAAGGATAAATCCCTGCTCGGCGGGAGAGATCGTTTATAAAGGCAAGCGGATATCGGGAAAGCTTTCAAGGAAAGAGGACAGGGAGGTCGTAAGGACTATCCAGATGATCTTCCAGGATCCTTCGGCTTCGCTGAATGAGCGCGCGACTATCGAATATATTATTTCCGAGGGTCTGTATAATTTCCACCTGTACAAGGATGAGAAGGACCGTATCGCCAAGGTCGAGCAGATCACCAAAGAAGTAGGACTTCTGCCTGAGCACCTGACCCGTTATCCTCATGAGTTTTCGGGTGGTCAGCGTCAGCGTGTCGGACTGGCGCGTTCCATAGTTATGGAACCTGAATTCATAATCGCCGATGAGCCTATTTCGGCTCTGGATGTGTCAATACGCGCTCAGGTACTGAATCTTCTTAAAAAATTCCAGCGGGAGAGAGGGCTTACATACCTGTTCATAGCTCATGATCTGTCTATCGTGCGTTTCATCAGTGACAGGATCGTGGTCATCTATAAGGGCAGGATCATGGAAATAGCGGAGTCAGAGGAGCTTTTCGCATTTCCTATGCATCCCTATACCAAATCGCTTATCTCCGCGATCCCGGTTCCGGATCCGATCATAGAGAAGTCGAAAAAGCTTCTGGTCTATGATCCCTCCATGCATGATTATATGACCGAACAGCCCGGGCTTACCGACCTCGGTAACGGCCACATGGTATTCGGAAGTCCTTCAGAGATCGAAAAATATAAAAAAATAAGGTTTGCGTAAATCTTGACAGATGTTATGCGGGAAGCCGTTTTATAATAATGGCTTCCCGTTTATTCGAAGAAAAGGGAGCACATGAAGATCAAGGAATTAGCGTCCGATAAGAAAAAAGTCATACGCCTCATTTTGTTTGTATGCATGTTCGTTGCGGCATTGACAGCGTTTTCATACGGAATGGTAGGCTTGTCGAAAAACAAGCAGGGCTATCAGGATATTTATGCGGAATCTGATGAGGAAGCTGTTCTTTATGCTCATGATTACACATTTAAATACTATTTTACGGGCAGATCGGGAGAGATAAAGGAACAGCGCAAACGCATCACTTCAGTTTATTCCTATGCCCTGAAGCGCGCGTATAAGCTGACCGATCCGAAAAATACCTATACAGGCTTTACCAATATCGCTTCGATCAATGAGAACAGGGGCGAGCCCTTAGCTGTCGGAGTGGAGCTGTATGAGATCCTGAAAGACGCATACGCTAAGACTGTGGAACAAAAAGGGTATAATATGTTTGCCGGCGCGCTCTACAGCTATTGGGAGAGCATACTGATCCTCGATCATCCGGAGGAATTCGATCCTCTGGTAAATCCCGATACTGCCGAAAGGATAAGCCGGCTGACCGGCATGTACGCAGACCCGGCCAATTTTAGTCTGGAGTTTATTGACGACGAGCAGTATCTGGTCAGCTTTACAACATCGCCCGGATATGACCGGGAGGCAGAAGAGCTCGAAGAAAACGGACCGGTGCTTGACTTAAATCTGTTAAGAGACGCGTATGTGATCGAAATAGTGGGGCAGGCTCTGATCGCGGAAGGCTTTACCGACGGATATATTACTTCGGTAAGCGGCCTTACTTACGCTCTCGATAAACAGCACGGAATGGAATACTGCATATACGGTATGAATAACGGAATACCGGCAATTCTTGAAACGGCGCGTATAAAACGCCGGTCAGCATTCAGCTGTTTCAAGGCTTTCGGCTTCGGCAGGGAGGAAATGTATCACACTTTAAACGGTGGGGGACGGACAGTGTACCGGAATCCGTATATAAGCGCTTTGGACGGATACTCAGGCGACAGGTATTTAAGCCTTTATAATGTCCTTGATGATGGGGATGCGGCTTTACCGGGCTTTGACGCGGATCATCCCTGCGCGGGGGCGGTGTACAGAAATATCAGGATTTGGAGCGGGACGGAAGAACCGGGGGACAACACCTACTACGTGCTGCAGGAGGAACCGGGGACAGTCCGGACGGGAAAGTGAACCGTGCCTTATCCGTATGCTTTAGGCACCCGGCGTAAACTTATGCCGCGTATTTTGCGATATCGGAGAATTAGCGTTACATAAAGTTTATCTATTAACCCTTTACAATTCTGTGTTTTATTAGTAAAATATATTTTGAAAATAATTACTGCCAATGATAACTTAAAGGGTGGTTGCTTATGGACAAGAAAAAAAAGACGTTACTGATAGTGGGTGTTATTTTACTGATAGTCAATTTCGGACTGAAGCTGCCGGTTCTGATAGCTTTTATGTCGCTTTTCGGAATTTCGCTGGCCGTTCTGGTGGCTCTCGCACGATCATCGGGAAAGAGGGGCGGTTCCGAACAGCAGGTCAAGGTAGATACATCAGTCGGACAAAGGGATAATGTCAACCCCTACTCCAGCACGATGCATCAGACTGCCCAGAGCATACGGGAAGGACAGTTTAAGACCACGGGACCGCAGACGCAGCAGTTCGCGGGTCAGCCCGGACAGCCCGGCGCCGGTGCTTTGGGCGGCCAGGGGGGAGCCCAAGGCGGCAATTATCAGTACCAGAGCACATATGTTCAGCAGGCTAAAGGCAATCCCGCTCAGGTTGAAGGTAGTCCCGTTCAGCAGACGGCAGACAGTTTCCGGCAGGCAGCTGCTCCTGATGCCGGTAACGTAAACAATATCCAGAGACGTAAGAGGACAGGAGATAAGGAAATAGACAAGCTTCTCGATGAGGAAGAAAAGGCCATAGCAGAGATGAGACGGCTCAACGAAGCGATCCTGGATGAAAAAGTATCGGGTCAGATAGAGCATCTCGAGGATGTGACTCAGAAGATCGTTGACTGCATAGTGGAAAAACCCAAGAAACGTACTCAGGTCAAGAAGTTTTTCAGCTATTACCTGCCTACCACACTGAAGCTCCTTAATTCCTATGACCGCATGGATGAAGTGGGGATATCCGGGGCGAACATAGACGGTACCAAGGGAAGCATTGAAGCGCTGCTTGATACTGCGCTGGCTGCTTTTGACAAGGAACTTGACGCGCTGTACGGCGATGAAGCCATAGACGTGACCAGTGATATCAAGGTGATGGAGAGCATGCTGGCACAGGACGGGTTGATGGATGATGATATAGTAAGACTGCTGAAGTAGAAATTTATTTTATTTTCTAAATACATCATGGAGGGGAATACATAATGGACGAGAACAACATGCCTACACTGACACTTAATCCTGAAGGAACAAATGAATCCGCTGCGGATCTGGCCGGACTTACTCTGGAAAATACAGCTCCCGTGGCACCTGCTCTTACACTGGAGCAGCAGCCTGCCCCCGAGGCGGCAGCAGCTGCTCAGGAAGCCGAAAAGAAGAAAAAGGAAGCTCAGGCTGTCAAACTTGATGAAGAGATGCTTTCCGAAGAGGAACGCAAGGTTGTTGCCGAATTTTCACAGAAGATCGATATCACCGACTCCAATCAGGTCATGACCTACGGTTCGGCTGCTCAGAAAAATATCGCAAATTTCTCGGAATCGGCTCTCAAGAACGTCAAGACTCAGGATCTCGGTGAGATAGGAACGGATCTGGCTGCTCTCGTTGTTGAGCTGCGTACCATGAATCAGGAAGAGAAGAAGGGCATCGCAGGTTTCTTCCAGAAGAAAAAGAAGGATCTGGAAGCCATGAAGGCCAGCTATGCCAAGGCTGAGGTCAATGTGGACAAGATCGTAAACAAGCTCGAAGAGCATCAGGTTACCCTGATGAAGGATATCGCCCTGTTTGACCAGATGTATGATCTGAATCTTAAGTACTACAAGGAACTGACCATGTACATCATAGCGGGCAAGAAAAAGCTCGAGCAGGTCAGGAACGGTGAACTTGAAGAACTGCGGAAGCGGGCAGAGGAGACAGGTTCTCAGGAGGATGCCCAGAAGTACAACGATATGGCCAATCTGGTTGAGCGTTTCGAAAAGAAGCTGCATGACCTGGAGCTTACCCGTATGATCTCCATTCAGATGGGTCCCCAGACCAGGTTACTGCAGAACAATGACACGCTCATGGTCGAGAAGATCCAGTCGTCCATCGTCAATACCATTCCGCTCTGGAAATCCCAGATGATCCTGGCTCTGGGCATCGAGCACGGCAGACAGGCTACAGCAGCCCAGTCGGCTGTTACCGAGATGACCAACGAGCTCTTAAAGAAGAACTCCGAGACGCTGAAGATGGCTACCATAGAGACAGCCAAGGAAGCGGAAAGATCCATAGTTGACATCGAGACCTTAAAGACCACCAACGAGAATCTGATCAATACTCTCGATGAGGTTATGAGGATACAGGCCGAGGGCAGACAGAAGAGGAAAGAGGCCGAGATCGAACTGGGCCGCATCGAAGGCGAGCTCAAGGCCAAGCTTATGGAGCTGAAGAGCTGAGAACCGGCGAGCAGCGACGATATTGAACATGGAGGCTTTTTAGGTGAAAATACTGGTAACAGGCGGCGCCGGCTTTATTGGCGCAAACTTTATAAAATATATGCTGAAAGCTCATCCTGAGGATGAGCTTGTCTGCGTTGATAAGCTCACTTATTGCGGCAATCTCGAAAGCCTTGAAGAGGAGCTTAAAAATCCGCGTATGCGGTTTTTAAAAACGGATATCTGCGACACCGAAGCGGTAGATAAGGTCTTTGCAGAAACGCGGCCCGACATGGTGGTGCATTTTGCGGCAGAGTCCCATGTGGACAGGTCTATTGAGGATCCGCTTATTTTCGTAAAGACCAATATCATCGGCACGCAAAACCTTCTGGAAGCCGCGCGGAAATACGGGATAAAACGTTTTCACCAGGTGGGTACGGATGAGGTGTACGGCGATCTGCCGCTGGACAGGCCGGATCTCTTTTTTACCGAGGATCTGCCGCTTAAGCCCAGCAGTCCCTATTCTGCCTCCAAAGCCAGCGCGGATCTGCTGGTACAGGCATATCACAGGACTTTTGGCGTACCTGTGACCATGAGCCGCTGTTCCAACAATTACGGGCCGTACCAGTTCCCGGAGAAAATGATACCGCTTATGATCGCCAACGCGCTTGCAGACAAGCCTCTTCCCGTATACGGAGAAGGGATCAATGTGCGTGACTGGCTTTACGTGGAGGATCATTGCAAGGCGATCGATATGATCATAAGAAACGGCCGTGACGGGGAAGTATATAATATCGGCGGTCATAACGAAATGAGGAATATCGATATAGTGAAGCTGATATGCAAGGAAGTGGGCAAGCCCGAAAGCCTGATCACTTTTGTTACCGACCGTAAGGGACATGATTTAAGATATGCCATAGATCCGGCCAAGATAGGCAGGGAGCTTGGATGGAAGCCCGAGACCATGTTCGCTGACGGGATAAGGCTTACCATAAAGTGGTACCTTGACAACCGTTCATGGTGGGAAAGAATAGTGAACGGCGAGTACAAAGACTATTATGAACGGATGTACAAAAACAGGTAAATGCTTTGAAACCGGACAAAGGATCTGAACGATGAAGAGAATTCTGATATCTGCGGCTGTATTTATCGGAGTATTCGCGCTGATGTGCCTGGCCGCGAAGTTTGTTATCTATACCTCTGCGGGAGTGGAGGACGGAGTGACGGATAAAGCTGCCATGCTTGCCGAGCGGCAAAGCAAAAAAGAACGTGATCCAAAAAAGGATTCCGGGGACGCGTCAAAGGATAAAGACAGCGGAAAGAAAGAAAGCGATGCCGGTACCGCTTCGGAAGGGGAAGAGACTGTCACAGGCACCGCTCAGCCTGATCCGGTGCAAACCGCGGATGCCGGCTCAGCCGGATCGGACGAAAAAGCGGACCGGCAGGATAACGGCTCTGAAGATACTCAAAACCTGACGGCCGATACAGACGGTGACGGTAACAAAGTATCCACGGATGACGGTAATGACACTTTTTCCGATGATGAAAAGAGCGAAGACGGCGGTGACGCGCCGAAACCGCATGTGGTGTGCATAGACGCCGCCCATCAGGCCAAAGCGGACATAAGCAAGGAAGCGGTCGGACCCGGTTCCTCCGATACCAAATATAAAGTGACCTCAGGCGCTACGGGAACCACCACCGGAGGCCCCGAATACATCATCAATCTGGGTATCGCGCTGAAGCTGAAGGAACTGCTTCTGGCACGCGGCTACGAAGTGGTGATGATACGCGAGAACCACGACGTAAATATCAGTGATTCCGAAAGAGCCAAACTGGCCAATGATTCGGCTGACATAGTGATACACATTCATTGCAACGCAGACGATACCAGGGATACCATGTCGGGGATCATGGCGTTTGAACCTTCCGAGGACAACAAGTACGTTGATGGCGGCGTGAGAGTGGAGTGCGCGCGTTTGGGAGCAAGCCTTCTGGATAAACTGGCTGCCGCGACCGGAGCAAAGAACTGGGGCGTTATCAGAAATGACAATCTGACGGCTCTTAACTGGACCAAAATACCGGCATCTCACGTGGAAGTCGGATATCTGACCAATCCCGATGAGGACAGACTGCTTCAGACGGATGATTACCAGAGACTGGTGGCAGGGGCTCTCGCAGACGGCGTGGATGCTTTCTTTGAGCAGTAAGCCGGATGACTGTATTAATGGGGATTTAGCCTTAGATAACAGAAGAGGTATGATATGGGCGGAATAGTAAACGACTGGCTGGAGGTCCTTAATCCCGAATTTGCCAAGCCGTATTACAGGGAACTGTATGATTTTGTGATGAAAGAGTACCAAAGCTGTACTGTATTTCCGCCGAAGCAGGATATCTTCAACGCATTTTCATATACTCCTCTGAGCAAGGTAAAATGTGTGATACTGGGGCAGGATCCATACCATAATTTCAATCAGGCGCACGGACTGTGTTTCTCGGTCCTTCCGGGCAATGAGATCCCGCCGTCACTGAAAAATATTTACAAAGAACTTCATGATGAGCTGGGATGCTCTTTCCCGGATAACGGATATCTCAAAAAATGGGCTGAGGAGGGTGTTCTGATGCTGAACACCGTGCTTACCGTCAGAGCTCATCTGGCCAATTCACATCAGAATAAAGGCTGGGAGCAGTTTACGGATGCGGCCATCAGGGCAGTCAACGCGCTGGACAGACCGGTGGCGTTTATGCTGTGGGGCAGGCCTGCCCAGAAGAAAAAACTCCTTCTGGACAATCCGAAACATCTGGTACTGGAGGCGGCTCATCCCAGCCCGCTTTCCGCGAGCAGCGGTTTTTTCGGGTGCGGGCATTTTAAGAAGGTCAACGACTATCTGACTGCGAACGGTCTGGAGCCGATCGATTGGCAGATACCGGATCTGGCGGGTTAAATTATTTGGATGACAGGGCAGGGATATCCGTACATGATTAAAAATATTGTTTTTGATATAGGAAATGTACTGGCGGCATTCCGCTGGAAGGAATATATTGCGGAGCTGGGATTTGACGATAGTACGTGCGCGCGAGTCGCGCAGGCTACTACGCTTTCGCCCATGTGGCGTGAGGTCGACAGAAACGTCATGCCTCTCAATGATATCATCGAAGCGTGCATAAAGAGCGATCCGGGCATCGAAAGGGAGATAAGACTTTTCTTTGAAGACAGGCGCAGACTGGTCATGGAATATGACTACGCCTCTTCGTGGATGGAAGAACTTAAAAAACGCGGATATAAGATATATCTGCTGTCAAATTATTCTCAGGATCATTTTCAGTATATCAGCAGCAAGTTTTCTTTTTTTGGCCTTGAAGACGGCAGGCTGCTTTCATGCGAAGTAAAGCTGTTAAAGCCTGACAGGCGTATTTACGAGGCTTTGTTTGAAAGATACGGGCTTGATCCCGAAGAATGCGTATTTTTGGACGACAGTCCGGAGAATATTAAAGGCGCGACAGATGCAGGCATGAAGGGGATCGTATTTGAAAACTACGATCAGGGAAGCACGGAGCTTGAGAAACTGTTGTCATTTTGATGGGTATTATGTCGTGATAGAGCCTGTTTAAGCAGGTATTCACCGTGTTCATACGGAAAGGAGCAGACCATGGCAGGAGCGGCATTTGGTAAATTGTTTACGGTCACCACCTGGGGAGAACCGCAGGGCGGCGGGATCGGTGTGATCATTGACGGGGTGCCCAGGGGTGTAAAGATCAATGAGAACGACGTACAGTCGTATCTCAACAGGCGCAAACCGGTTGCCGCACCGTTTGAGGCCGGCAGGCATGAAAATGATTTCGTCAGCATCAATTCCGGAGTACGGGACGGGTTAACCGACGGAATGCCGATATCGATGACCATCACCAATTCGGCACTTCGCGCGGGAGCGTCTGCAGCACCGGAGGATATCTTTAGACCCGGACTCAGCGACATGGCGATCACCGCGAAGTACGGCCCGGGATTGCCCAGAGGGGGCATCGGCGCAGCCTGGAGAGAGTCGGCAGCGCGCGTCGCGGCAGGAGCGGTGGCGGTTGCGTTTTTAAAACAGCTGGGGATCGAGTTTATCAGTTACGTTAAATCTATCGGTCCTCACAGAATAGTATACTCGAATTGTTCGACCGACAGGGTGTTGAACAGTGTTCTAAAGATGCCTGATGCGGACGCGGAGGCAAAAGCACTGGCATTTCTTGAAGAATTGAAGAAAAAAGGTGATACGGCAGGCGGGATTGTTGAAGTGATCATATCAGGAGTGCCTGCGGGAGTCGGAGAACCGGTATTTGACAAGCTGGATGCCCGTCTTGCAGGCGGCATAATGTCTATCGGAATGGTAAACGGCATTGAATTCGGTGAGGGATTCGATGGTCTTAAGCTTACCGGAAGTGAGATAACGGACGGACTTGTCGGCAGACAGGGACAGATCGAAAAGGCAACCAACAATTCCGGCGGATTGACAGGCGGATTGAGCGACGGAGACGAGATCATACTGAGGGCATCCATACAGCCCCTTCCCGCTCCCGGCAAAGAAAAAGAGGCTGTAAAGGCTGACGGGACCAGATCTGCGTATGAGTCTTCAGAGATCATAGATACCACGATCGCGCCCAGAGCCGTGGTGGTGGTGGAAGCGATGTCGGCGCTCGTTCTTGCGGATCTTATGCTGGAGAACATGCTCTCGCGGATGGACAGGATCGAGGCTTTTTACAGGAAGTGAACTTCTTAAAATGGGGGATCTATGCGGAATAAATTCTACAGAGCAATGAGTCTGTGTGCGCTTATTCCGGCGCTTGTTACAGCTGTGATTATCTTATATGGCGCCGTAGGGAAAACGACAGGAACTTATGCGGCCTCCTATGCCAAAACCATATCACTGGGCCTGAAGGACGGGCAGGATGCGACCGCGGAAATTCAAAATGCCCTGAATGAAGCCGCGAAAGCCGGAACTAAAAAGAAACAGGCTTTAGTCACGGTACCGGCCGGAACATATTATATAAGCAGGACTCTTGTGATCGGCTCGAATACCTGTCTTAAGCTGGACAAGGATACTGTTATAAAAAAGAATCCGAATCCGAAGGATCCCATTTTATACATGCTCAGGACCAGACCGGGTGATAAGGGAAAATACGCGGATACGTCGAAGATCACCATCGAAGGCGGCATGTGGGATGCCGGGTTCATAAAATACAACGATACCAGCGGAGGTACCGTTTTCTTTCTTACCCATACCAGTAATCTGAAAATCCTTAATGTTACATTGTGCAATAATTTCGGAACACATCTGATAGAGCTCGGCGGCGCGAAAAAAGTGACTGTGAAGGGCTGTACGCTGTACGGCTTTGAAGCGTCGGGAAGCGATGTGGAAAAAGAAGCTGTCCAGCTGGATATATGCCATGATGAAAGCATCAGCCCGGCAGGAGGACCTTTTGATGATACACCCTGTTCGGATGTGACCATATCGGGGTGCGAGATCTACGATTATCCCAGAGCTGTCGGGTCGCATATGATGGTAGAGGGTATTTACCACAGAAACATAAAGATAGTCGGCAATAATATTCATGGCATTTCCGGGGCTGCTGTATACGGATACAATTACGTTAAAGCGGTCATAAAGGACAACCGGATGACTGATGTCGGATGCGGGATTCAGATAAAGACTGATTCGGTGGTCGCGAAGACCAAGCTGAAGAGACTTGACGGCGTTAAGGCCATGACTGTGTCCGGCAATAAATTTGACATTAAGATCTCGGGCAATACCATTACCGTAAGGAAGGACGGATCCGAGGAGGATGCCGGAAGCGGAGGCTCTGCCGGAATATTCATATATGGTTCCGGTGAATATCCGATGGGGTATGTGACCATGTCGGACAACACCGTAGTATGCAATTCTTCCGCCGTATATTTAAGATATGTCGATCACGCGGTCGTGGATAAACTCACCGCCGACCGTCATGAGGGCGCTTCCGAAGTGGACACGACCGCTTATGCCGAGGACGCGGTAAAGCTTTTGGCTTGTAAAAGCGCGATCATTAAAGAATGCAGGATTTCAACCGTTACGGACGGCAGGTTTGAGAACGGCATTGCCTTGCGGGATTCAAGCAGCGCCGAACTGAAGGGCAATACCGTGAACTATTCGGCAAAGTATGGCATAGCCGTTTACGACAGCGCCATAACCGGGTCGGGCAATGTAGTGTCCGATTCGGCAGATAATGGAATAAAGCTTGAAAACTCATCTGCCTGTCTTACGGATCTGAATGTGACCGGTGCCGGAGGACACGGCATAAAGATGAACGACTCGAGCCTGGAACTGGAGACGGGCAGGATAACGGATTCTCTTGAACATGGCGTAACGATGTCGGGTGACGGTACTCTGAAGCTGACCAAAGTAGAGTTTACAGGCAACAAAGGCAATGTCATCCAGATCAATTCGGGCACGATCCTGATCGAAAATTGTACCTTCAGTGAAAATGCCGGTACCGCTGTGCAGATAAAGGGCGGCGATAATGTGATCAATAACTGCGTTTTTGTAAGAAATCTGGACAATGCCATACAGGTCAGGGATGGCTCGGCGCGTATCAGCGGCAATGAGTTTACAGACAACTGTCTGGAGGCGGTGGACGGCAAGGTGGTTGCCATCTTCAGCCTCGCCAAAGCTGCCGTTACGGACAATAAATTCCGCGATCCGCTGTCGGCCAGTGAGATCTGGGTGCAGTCGGGAGCGGAAACCGAGCCTGAGATAACTACGGCGAGGACTTCAAAAGCGGCGGGAACAGAGGACGCGGCGGGTAATAAGTTTTTTGGCTTGAAGTAAAGTAATAGAAGCAAAGCTATAGAATCATAGTAATAGAATCAAAGCAATAATGGGTTATTTTATCGGGAGGATGAGACAATGGAAGAGACCAGACCTTTTGTACCGTGGGACATGATGAATTCGTTTATGATCGATGTCTTTGTTAAGTACGGTGTTCCGAAGGAGGATGCCGCGATCTGCGCGGATGTGCTGCTCGAAAGTGACCGCAGGGGCATCGAAAGCCACGGCTGTAACAGGTTCAAGCCTATATATCTCGACAGGATCAAGAACGGAACGCTGCTTCCCGTAACCAAAACCGATATCGTGAAGGAGACCGCGACCACTGTCGTAATGGACGCGAACAACGGTATGGGTATGGTTGCCAGCCACCGTATGATGAAGCTTCTGATCGAAAAGGCGAAGCAGTACGGAATGGCCGGAGGTACCATTTTTAATTCCACACATTACGGCATCGCGGGATACTGGACTACTATGGCCGAAAAGGAAGGGATGATCGGTATTTCGGGAACGAACGCCAGACCGTCGGTTGCGCCGACTTTTGGCGTGGAGCCCATGATGGGAACGAATCCCCTCACATTTACCATGCCTACCGATGAGGAGTTTCCCTTCAATTTTGACTGCGCGACCAGTATAGTACAGAACGGCAAGATCGAGTATTACGAAAGATCGGGAAAGGACACGCCGGCAGGTCTGGTAGTTACGAAGGACGGCGGGACTATGACCGATTCGGGGCAGATACTAAAGGACATGCGGGCCGGTGACTGCGCGCTGCTTTCCATAGGAGGACTTGGTGAGGAAACCGGAGGATATAAGGGCTATGGCTTTACTACTATTGTAGAAATACTGTCAGCGGCACTCGCAGGCGGTCCCTTTATGAAGGAACTTAGCGGTGTGGATGCTGAAGGCCATAAGCGGATGTATCATCTCGGACATTTCTTCTTCGTGATCAATCCCGAGTTCTTTATGGGACTGGATACCTTTGAAAGGACCGCGGGCGGGATCCTGCGCGGCCTGCGCGATTCCAGAAAGGCTCCGGGAGCCGAAAGGATATATACCGCCGGCGAGAAGGAGTGGATCGCCTGGAATGAACGCAAGGACAAGGGCGTTCCGGTAGGAGAGAGCATTCAGAAGGAACTGACGGCGCTTCGAGACGAGTTCGGGCTCGATTATAAATTCCCTTTTGAATAATAACTGAAATAGAACTATTGATCACCCCTCCCACATCGGGAACCGGCAAGCCGGTTTCTGTCGCAGTCACATATGATGACTTGGACGCAAACAAAAAAATCATGAGGTTATTGACATGAATATGGAATTTGAGCGCAAGATCGCGATCCCCATGGAAGTCAAGGAAATGTTTCCCATCGACGCGGCCATGGCGGAAGCGGTGGAGAAGCGCAGAGAGATCATAAAAAGGATAATCGCCGGCAAGGATGACAGGATGCTGCTGATCATCGGACCGTGCTCGGCGGACAGAGAGGATGCCGTGCTTGATTATGTGTCAAGGCTGCGCGGGCTTGAGGATCAGGTGAAAGATAAGGTATTCATCGTACCGCGTATTTATACCGGCAAACCGCGCACCACGGGAGGCGGCTATAAGGGGCTGCTCCATTCCCCGGTCCCCGGGGAAAAGCCCGACCTGTTCAAAGGTATCATTGCTACGCGTGAGCTTCACATGAGGGCGGTAAAGGAAACAGGGTTCGCCTGCGCGGATGAGATGCTTTATCCGGAAAACTACAAGTATCTCGATGACCTGCTCGGGTATGTGACGGTGGGAGCCAGATCCGTGGAGAATCAGCAGCACAGGCTGACCGCAAGCGGCGTGGAAACAGCTGTGGGTATGAAAAATCCTACCAGCGGAGACCTGTCCGTTATGATGAATTCCATTAACGCGGCCCAGCATCCGCATACATTTCTGTACAGGGGATGGGAGGGACATTCCGCCGGAAACCCGTATGCCCACGCGATACTTCGCGGATTCAATACAAAAGGCGGGCAGACTTTCCCCAACTACCATTACGAGGATGTGATGCATCTGGTACGTCTATATGAAGAGACAGGACTTCAAAATCCAGCCGTGATCATAGATACAAACCACGCGAACTCCAACAAGAACCCTTACGAGCAGCCGCGCATCATCAGGGAGGTAATGAGCTTCTGCCGTGAAAATAAGGAAGCACGCAATCTGGTCAAAGGCTTCATGACCGAAAGCTATATCGAAGACGGCAATCAGAAGGTTGGAGAAGGCATATACGGAAAGTCGATCACCGATGCCTGCCTCGGCTGGGAAAAGACCAGAGAGCTTATATTGGAACTGGCGGAGAAGGTTTGATAATTCTGCTTGACTTTAACGCGGTAAAGTATTACAATTTACATGAAGTTATTTCAAATATGAATCACATATTGTGTATTATTCACAAGGTGTTCACTTCAATTTTGTAAAAAACAGCAAAAAATGAAAAGTGATTTAGTAAAAGATAGCAATATTTGACAAGACACTTTATAAAATTTTAATTAAAATCATAAAGTGTATGCTTTTTCTGTGTTAAGAAATTAAAAATTTGCATAAAAAATAAAGCAAAAATATAGCAAAAATACAGTATTAAGAGGTTGACATGAACAAGACTGGTAAAAAAGTACTTATCTTTGTGGGGGTTATCGCAGTATTTGTCGTAGTTTGCGTACTGCTTTCCTTAAGGCCTGTTGAGACCTTTTACGAAAAGTACTCAGGCGCGGATCTTAACCGTGAGGTAGCGGGTATGGAAAGGACCGGTACCTATCAGGGTTATCTGCGGGAACATTCCGATGCCGCATATGCCGATAATACTGTCGATGTTGACATTACGGGCGTTACCGGCAATGAGGGAGTTGAGTTAAAGCAGGCTTTTGAGGGCGCCGATGCCGCTGTTCTTACCCAGCTCGATTCTGAGGCTACCTGGACTGTCGATGTTCCCAAGGCCGGTCTTTACAATATCTACCTGGAGTATATGATCACCGAGTCACACGGTGTGGCTGCCGAGCGCAGCGTCAGGATCAACGGGGAATATCCCTTTACCGATGCTCAGAATATCAGCCTTACCCGTATATGGACCGATGGTGGTCAGAAACGCGTTGACAACCAGGGCAACGAGATCCGTCCCACTCAGGTTGAGGTCTTTGACTGGCAGAGCTGCAGGCTTGCCGATGACAGAGGCTATGAGTCGGATCCTTATCTTTTCTATTTTGAAGCGGGCAGCAATACCATCACT
>JAILRI010000253.1 GCA_024698555.1 Lachnospiraceae bacterium | reverse complement strand
TAATTGACTCAGGATTGCTAGTAGATAAGTATTTGGAGGCTAGCAGCATACTCGGAATCATTACCCTAATATAGTATATGATTTCGGTTTAGGCATTCTGAAGAGAGAGATTGGGTAAAGTTGACGGTTAAGGTAAAAGGTGATATAATCCTGTCTTTGACAGTTTACAAAAGCAAAAACCGCAGAAGGCCATGTTATACCAAGGCTTAACTGCGGTTTTGAGTTTGCGCGTTGATGTAGCGTCGAAATTATTTTTTTGTCGAAGCAATGATTGATCTCATTTTTCTTGTCAATACGATTTCCGTATCCGTTCTGAACCCAAATTCCTGATGTAGCCGATCGGTGAGTTCGGTTCTCGTGTATTCGGGAAGATATCCTTCGCCGTTGATCCTTAGAAGGTTGTATTCTCTCAAAGTCTGTATGATCTGGTTTGATGTATATCCATTTCCAACCTTCTTCTCAAGTAAACGGAAGATCAAAAGTGCAAGATAACATGTCAGGAAATGAGCGCGTATCCTATCTTCACGCGAAACATAAACAGGCCTGGATTCGAAGTCGGTTTTAAGGATTCTGAAGGATTCCTCGATCTTCCAGCGTCCTTCACTGACAGTAAGGATATCTTTTACACTGTCATCTATAAGATTTGTGCATACCGCGTAGAAGCCATCATAGAGAGCTTCGTTGTCTATAGCTGTTTCGTCTATTTCATAGATCTTTTTAGAAGCTAGTTCTCCTTCAGGAGTGATGGAGGTTACTTTTACAAACCGTGCCGGGTCATTAGGGTTCTTCCGTTGTTTCTTAACGTTTTTTGCCAGAACCATTTTTTCCGCTCTCTCGATCTGCGCTCTGCGTACATTTTTCTGATACAATGCATACGCCGGGGAATACGTTACGATCATAAGCTGTCCATCAACACTGCTTCCATCATGTATGCGCTCTTTATAGTAAATTTCATCGGAATAATCAGCAGGATTCTGACGGATCTTTTCAAAATCCCTGATTGCCTTTCCATCGGAGAGACGATGCCAGTTTCTGTCATCCATTGCGGAGGTACGTTCCGCATCTTTGAGCTTTTTCAGTGACTGGGTGACGACAAATGCACGTCCGCATACATCATTAAATCTACGGTTAGCTTCTGAACCAAGACCGGCATCCGTACAGATAACAAACTTTTTGAAACCAAAGTCACGCAGAAGCTTCTGTTCAAGGGGCTTGAGAGAAGGCTGTTCATTTGATGCGCCGTCAAACAAATCGAAAGTGATCGGAATACCATCCCCGTCCATAAACAGTCCCATCTGTACCAGCGGGTTAGGTCGGTGTTCCTTGCTCTTTCCGTATTTTCTGAATTCATCCGCCTGCTCTATTTCAAAGTAAAAGTTACTGCAGTCATAGTAGAGCACACGATTGTTCCGGCTGGTCACAAAATTTGAATTCTTATATACCTCGGATTGTATATAGTCCATCTCCTGTGCCAGCACAGACAGGCCTCTGTAAATGTCATGTTCCCCATAGGATGGTTTCTCAAGGAAAGTCTTCGCCACCTCATAGGAAGCTCTTTTACTTGTGGGTTCAAGAATCCGTGCATAGATCAGATCCGAAAGTATCGCATCAAGATCGAACCTGTAGCGATGTTTCTTCTCGATATTCCTGAAAATGTTCTTCATCTTCAGGGAATAGTAAATATCCTGAAGGAAAAGATAACCCGCCCGGAAAGTTCGCTGCTCACCCATAGTTATGGAAGCTGACGGAGACAAAGACAGGAGTATCGGACTGGATGATGCATTAAGCTCGTCAACTCGTTCTCCGGCCCATTTGATAACTTCTTCTCTGGAT
The DNA here is from genome assembly GCA_024698555.1 of Lachnospiraceae bacterium. Classification (GTDB taxonomy): domain Bacteria; phylum Bacillota; class Clostridia; order Lachnospirales; family Lachnospiraceae; genus RUG11977. Next base: position 257 of record JAILRI010000253.1, on the reverse strand, counting down.
AGATTCATTGACTTCATAAGTTCGTCTATGCGTCCCAGCTTTTCGACGTTTTGTGTTGTGACCTTTGTACTGCTGATTCTGATAGACTTTTCGATATAGAGTCTTTCAATTCCCTTATCATTTTTAATCCTTAAGCGCATATGAATTACCTCCTGTTACTATTATAACACATATACGCTACATACGCTACTAAAAAACATAAAATTTGACAAAAAAATAAAACTGGCGGACCAGTCTTTACAAGGGCGGAGAGGGTA
>JAILRI010000117.1 GCA_024698555.1 Lachnospiraceae bacterium | reverse complement strand
GTGTAGATGTAGGGAGCCATCTTGGGGTTCCAGCGCCTTGTCTGATGTCCGAAATGAACACCTGCTTCAAGGAGCTGCTTCATGGAAATAACACTCATTTCTTTTTCCTCCTGTCGGTTAATGCTTCCGCAATGCTATATGCCTGGATCACGCTGTCATCGCCGCGCACCGGCCCCGGAATAAAAGCCATCGCGTGAATAATAGTATAAGGCTGCGCTCGCACGCAACCTTATGAATATTAACATATATTTTTTTATAATGCAAGGACTTTTTTGAAAAACACTTAAGGTCTGAAACCGGGCGCGAATCCGCCTGAAACATCTCCGATGGTCTGAGCTGTCTCATTTAAGGTAAATTCTTCGGAAATATCCCCTATCCTTATCCTGTAAGTATTGCCCGTCTGCAGCCCGGGACAGCTGATCCCCACGGAAGAAAACCCGACCGGTGCTTCATACTCCAGCAAAATGCTGCCCGAGGCATCTTCAAGACTGACCACGCTTCCCGCGTCTACGCCCTGGGAATAATTGTACAGTATCGAGCACTGGGGTGAAGAAGAATCAAACCCCTCCGCCATCATATAGCTGCCACAGGCGATAACCGTTCCGCCGCTGATCTCACATACCCCGCCGGATTCACTTGCATAATCAACCGCGGAGTTGGTACCGTTTCCGGGAAGACTGATACGGACATCTCCTCCGGATATATATATGCTTCCGTTGGAATCAATGCCGTCCGCATCCTGTGCCGTAGTATTGATGATATTAAGTCTGCCTCCGTTTATCCTGACATATGTCTCTTCAGCGGAAAGATCGGAATTCGCTGTCTCGGTGTCTAAAACGCCATTGTTACCGGAATCATCAGGTCTTTGGGGAAAAACGTTCTCACCGTCGGGTCTTTCCGGAAATCCGTCCTCACTGTCGGGCCTCCCCGGAAATCCACTTTCTCCATCGGCTCTTTCGGAGAATCCCGCGTTTTCTCCCGGTCTGCCTCCAAATCCGCCGAAAGAATCCCCGGTACCTCCATTGGCGTTGATACCATCGTCCGAAGGATATATGGTCACATCACCGTCATTCATGGTCACGGTCACTGCTTCGATACCCTCGTAGCACTTCTCCATCAGAACGGTTCCGTTATTGATGACCACAGCCTTATCGGAATGAATGCCGTCATCTCCTGCCGAAACCGTAACAGTACCTCCGTCAACCGTCACATTTCCCAGTGAATTGACTCCGTCATCCTCGGCCTTCAGCTTAACCTCACCGGAAGCCACATAAAGGTATCCGTCATCATGATTTATAGTCAATGCGTCATCTCCTGAGGTAACGCTTACAGACGCGTTGGCTATCCTTAAGCTCTCATTGGCTCTGATTCCGTCCTTGGAAGCATTGATCAGAATATTTCCGCCTGCCAGTATAAGGTTATCCTTCGCGACTATTCCATGCATGTATCCGGCATTTACCTGAAGAGTTCCGTTTCCGTTAATACACAGATTGTCGTGAGCGAAAATAACTCCGTCGGTACCGTCAGCCACAGCAGCATCCGACAGGCTGCTTCCGCTGGACAGATAATTTGAACTGGAGTCTGCCAGTGTCAGAAATACTTTCTTTGCCTGATCTACCCTGATCGCGGCGTCATCATCCGCATAAATATCAACACCGTCCAGTTTTATCCATACCTTGGAAGAACCGTTCGAATCAACTATGACACTTCCATTGTCAAGCTTTCCCGATATCAGATAATAACCCGCGCTGGTGATCAGTACGTCTCCGTCATAGTAATACGCACCATTACCGCTTACGTCCGCGGAATCGCCATTCAGGGTTATATGCGTATAAGCCGAAGCTTCCCATGAACCGTTAAGATCATTGGAAGAAAAATATGATGCTCCTTCCGTATCATCATCTATAACAGCTGTTATCCCAAACTTCGCACCGTTCATGAACAGGATGGTGAAAACCAGCGCCAGAAGTGTTACAACCACACATACCGGACCTATCTTCTTACCAGTGATCATCCCATGTAATCTCCATTGTAGCTTACCAGGACAGCGCTCTCTACGCCCTCCAAATCTGCCAGTTCACTTACAAAATCAGTATTTTCATCTTTAAGGCGTATATCCAGATTAAGCTCTGTCAAACCCTTTGTTACGGATTTGCTCTTTACGCCGTATTTTTTAACCTTGCTTCCGATCAGCTCCAGCGCAGCCTTTTCAGCTTTGCTGTCAGCCACGCGCAGAACGATGATATAAGGATTGAAATGAGATTTTCTGTTTACGAAGATCAGAAGTACCACACCGATCATAATGCTTCCGAATACAGCAAGGGGGATCAGTCCCGCCGCAAGTACGATACCTGCCGCAATGGACCAAAACAGGAAAGCGATCTCCAGCGGTTCTTTGATGGCTGCGCGGAAACGTACGATGGACAGGGCGCCGACCATACCAAGAGACAGAACTACGTTACTCGTTACAGCGAGGATCACGAAAGCGGTGATCATGGTGAGCGCAACCAGCGTTATTCCGAATCCCGACGAATACATGACAGTCTGACAGGTCTGCTTGTAAACAAAGAATATGAACAGTCCCAGACAGAACGAAAGCACCACTGCGATAACCATGTCCAGGATACTGACGCTGGCCACATTATCCAGAAAGCTTGATTTAAAAATGTCGCTGAAATTGATAGTTGCTAGAAAATTCATGTTATATACTCCTTTTTATTATTTTCCTTTAATCGTACATCCGGCAGGCACAATACTTGGAATACGCTCCCTGCCGCTTTTCCACCTGCACCATATCCCGTATGAGAGCCGGCAGGTATTCATCCCATTTTACCTCCAGTATCACGGGCGAATCCTTGACCGGTATGGTAGGCGCCCCGTAATCGAGAAAATCCGTTGACTTCAGTCCTGTCCTGATGTCATAATCCAGTGTCACCCGGACATTACCCGGTCTGTATATAAACGGTTCTCTGGTGTAATCCACCAGAACCTTCGGTTCCAAAAGCCCGCTCTTCATCCGTGTATATAGCTCCCGCAGAAGCCAGTGTTCATCATCCGCCATCCATTCTATATCACCGGCTATGATCGCAGCCGTCTGTTCCGCGGAAAGCTTTGCCTGATCCTTGGTACCCAGACCGTTCCATTTGCTTTTCTTTTCCAGCCGTATAAACGAATTGTCCATATTGTATGAACGGATACGGTACTTCTGTCTCACCGCGGCGCCATCGATCTTCTCGCGCAGCGCCGTATCAAAGGGAGTATCAAAATACAGACTGCGTATGAAATACTTTCCGTCTACCGTATGCGGATCGGGCTCAGCCACAGCCCTCATGCGCTGTCTGATGGTCAGCATGTCGATCCGGGTGATCTCATGCTTGATCTCATGCCTAAAGTCCTCTCTCATTTAACAGGACTCCTTTCTTGCGTTTCAACTTACATAAGTTAAAGAATAAATACTTTCTGCTGTACTGTCAAGCATCTAATGCATAAAATACGCTTATTCATTCCGACCTGACTTTTCCTCCGAAATAGATATGCCTGTATCTGTTTTCCGTATCTTCCATACCCATTACGGTAAAAGCCCATCCGTTGGAACGGCATTTGTCAATGCTTTTTTCAATATACCCGTTAAAATACTTAAAATCATCGGGAATGGTCTTATATCCCTTAAGAACATCTTTTGCCGCCTCTATCGCGCGGTTCATCTCCTCGATCTGCCATGACTTATATTTATCCGGATCCATACTCTTATAAAGCTCAAGCGCCTTATCCATGGCAGAAGGCTTTCCTGCAGTCACCGCAAACTGCGTTCCCCACTTTCTGTCATATATAACATCTTTGATAGTATTTACATGTGCCCATCCGTTCGGATCGGTATCATACATCCTGTTCAAAACAACATTGCCGACAGCTATCTTCGCTTCATAAGTCATGCTTGTCGCTTCGCAGTATATCACACAGGCCATATACTTAAGGTCCTTTTTGGTAAAGCCCCTGTCCTTAATTTTCACAGAGTCATGTTCCGCTTCAAAAATGGCGTCACGGTTCCTTACGACACCTTCCTGCGTATCAAACCGGGCTTTTTTATCTTCATCGGCCGAGGTGCCTGCCATTGACCCGAGGCTTGCCTTATACGAAACGTCATCCGAAGCTGACGCGGATACACCGGGTATTGCGGCTGTAAGGCATAACCAGATAGCGGCAAACGCCACGCATTTTTGATAAAACGAATTCATCTTTGACAACCTCATTCATTAGTCTTTGAAGCCCGCTGCTCAGCCAGCAGCAGATCAACCATCCTTCCGTAACTGAATGTCCCGTCAGTCTGATTGTTGGCCTTAAGGTATGTATCATTCATTTTTTCCCCGGCCTCACTGTAAACAGTATTCTCAAACTGCTTCCAGTATCTGTTATGCTCTCTCATGTCTTCAAGCACGCCCTCCGAAAGGCAGGATACCACCTGATAATGCAAAATAGGTGATGCCCCGTTAAGACTGTTGAGAGAATATGTAAGTGCCAGCATATAGCCGGAATACTTCAGTTCCGGCGAGTCAGACCCCACACATGCAAGATATGAAATATAATTGGCCTCATCTTCTCTCATAAAACCACGCAGATGACTGAGTTCATGGCATACTGTCGCCCCTATGGTGTAATCGGGAATATCCACATTCACATTGGACTCCACTGTCCAGGGAAAGTACACGCCTGTTATCTCAAATCTTGACATGACTCTGGAGAAAAAAACCGGTTTATAATATGGATAATACCCCTTCATGACCGGATATTTTTCAGCCAGCTTTTTCATGGCTTCGTGGGCTTGCCTGCCGCGCTCCCTGTTACTGTAGGATGATATAAACACCTGCTGTGAAGAAACTGCTTCTTCTCTGGCCTGATTCGTCTTAAGTACCAGCTCCCGACACAGTTGATGCAGTTCATCCACAGTTGATTTTTGTATCTCGAGTCCCGAAAATGAAGAAAACTCATACCGGTAATAGTTTGTGCCCGCTCCGATCATGAACCACAGGAAGATCACCCCGGGAACAACCAGTATCCCTCTCACCAAATTCAAAGCGCGGGTAACCCGCGCTTCTTTATTAATGATAATATTGAAGACAGAAACCACTATCCAAATCGCGAACGCCGCAGGTACCGCGATCAATAACCACTCAGCCAGTGAAAACGGCAGCCATCCGGTAATAAAGCTCATGACAGTTCCGTATACTCTGTATACTCCCCTTGCGAACACATATTCCGCTATAAACGGGCTGAATCTGGCCGCGGCATAGATGATCATTCCTGCCGGCCACACCAAAAGCCACAGATTTTTCCTGTCCTTCAGCATCAAAGTACCTCAAAATGATCCGAGATCTTATACTTGCCCGAAGCCATGGCAACGTCAAACTCTTCTATGGTCATGGGCTTTCCGAAATAATAGCCCTGAAGCCTCCCGCACCCGATGCTCTTTAAAAACTGAGCCTGTTCTTCTGTCTCCACGCCCTCGGATACAGTCTGCATGCCTATAGAATCAGCCAGCTTTACAACATTTTCAAGTATAGGCTTCGCCTTGGATGACTTTTCAAAATTCTTCAGGAACAGCATGTCTATCTTCATCACATCGAAACTGTAATCCTTAAGTGAGTTGAGTGATGAGTATCCGGAACCGAAGTCATCCAGCCAGACAGAGTATCCTGATTCACGAAGCCTGACCATGTTCTTTTCGAGACTCCCAAGCTGTTCCGTCAGAGCGCTTTCGGTAATTTCCACATGAACATACTGCTTCGGTATCTTATACTTTCTGACAGTCGATTCAAATGTATCCACCACTTCTCCTGTTTCAAAATCAACTCTGGAGAAATTTAATGAAACCGGAACCATCGGACGGCCTGCACTGAGTCTTTCGCTGATATCACGGCACACCAGCTCAATAACGCATTCATCAAGTATCTGTATCTCTTTATGTTCTTCCAGCACCGGAATGAAATCACCGGGAGAAAGAAAACCGATCTTTGGATCCACCCAGCGGGCAAGCGCTTCCAATCCGCACAGCGTACCGTCTTCAGCCCAGACCAGCGGCTGATAGTACGCTTTGATATATCCTTCGTTCACAGCCTTTTCCAGATTGTTGATAACGTATTGTTTGTTCTTGAAGCGCGTATACATCTCATCATCATACAGCCTGAAAAAGACATCCTTACGGTGCTTGATGGAGTTGCAGGCATGTCTCGCGTAATCACACGCCGATCTCGGATCGAGAGCGTATTTGGGGATCAGGCCTCCGGCTTTCATATCAAGAGTGATCTCATTTTCAAGTATCGAGACACGCTTTCTTAAGTCTTCAAGCCTTTGCAAGGCAGTTTTGGTTGACCCGAGCACTACAAAATGATCATCGGAATACCTGGCGAACAGATCGCCTTCAAAACAGTTAGCCAGCAGCTTCGCGCATTTCTTTATAAATTCGTTGCCCTCGTGAAAACCGTATTTTTCGTTATAATTTTTAAAATCCTCTATATCTATGAAAAGAAATATCGCCTCACTCAGAATAAAATCCGGCGATTTCATGATCTTCTCCGCTTCATTGGCGAAGTAGCTCATATTGCGGATACCGGTCAGCGAATCTGTTATATATTTTTCATGAAGTTCTTCGTTGGCGATCTCAAGCCTCTCGTCCTTCTTGGCCTCGGTCACACGCTGCATGTATATGCTGATACTGATGAAAATGAGCGATATCCAGTAAGTTATCAGATTGACGACATCGCCCTTCATCATGTATTTGTTGAGTTCGGGATTCATCCAGTGAAAGAAATAGTAGAGATCATTGACTACGGGGTCTTCCTCCGGAACCACCGCCAGGCTCCATTTATAGCCGAACCAGTATATGCACACTGTCAGCATCAAAATGGAAATATAAGGTTTCCATATAAGCAGACACCCGGCAAACATGATCATGGTAAGAAAACATAGTATCTGCTTTCCCCCGGTCACATCAGAAACCGATACTATAATGCCGAAATAAACACATATGCCCGCGAACGCTATTATCACAAAGTTACCGGCTGTTCTCAGTTTCTGCGAATGTTTCCGGTACAGAAATGTAAAGATAAAGAGTATCAGACCCGTAGCCAGCAGTATAAAATAGTTTTTAAGCCCGGCCATGGTCTTCTGCATCGTATATTCCCGGGGAATGGCGTACATGGTAAGAAAGCGTATTATCATCCATACTTCAAGCAGAATGACAATGGACGCCATGTACACCGCAGTTTTTATATTCATATCCTGGAGATAGTTATGTTCATATTTCGTAAGTTTCTCCAGTCCCAGAAGACGTCTTAATGTCTTAAGCATAGCAGCCTCCGAACCTCTCCAAAGACATGAAGGTATCAGTCATCCTGAAATTCCTTTGCGATCTCGCTGGAAAGCTCATCTCCCAGATCGACAAAAAAGTCAACTTCCTCACTGTCCGTATCTGCTCCCTCAGCCGCCTCAAGGTCAGTATAATAAAACTCCATATCATACTTCTTTATGAGCATTTTACAGAATTTGGCTGCTTCTTCCTCAGTATCGAAGATCCTTGCCTGATCTAGCGTGTCCGTCAGTCCCGGAGACTCAGATCCCTGTACCAGTTTCTTCTTGCCGGTAAAATAAGCAACTCCGGTAGGAAAATCAATTTTTAAGACGTACATA
>JAILRI010000174.1 GCA_024698555.1 Lachnospiraceae bacterium | reverse complement strand
TATAGTAACCGTCACTTAAGCACTTACCACTTATATAAAGTTCTCCTGTTACCCCGGGACTGTCCGCAAGCGCGCCCTCTTCTGTAATCACATACACCTCCGTATTTGCGCAGGGCTTACCTATTGGAAGCGCTTCATTATCTTTAAACTTCCTGTCTATCGTGTAATACGTACATGCATCTGTGCATTCGGTAGGACCATAGAGATTTGCATATATTACATCCGGGTAATTTTCAATCCAGTAATTGAGTTGCTTTACCGGCATGACCTCGCCGCAGAAAAGAACTGTTTTTAACGGTACTTTTTCAACATGAGACAGCACATCGAAATTTGCAAAAAGACACAGGACGGAAGGAACCCAGAACAGTGTATTTGCTTTGTGCCTGATAATCTCTTTCCATGCGCGTACTGGTGAGGCAAAAAGCCTGTTGGGTATGAGTAATGTAGTAGAACCATTTCTTAACGGTGCATAAATATCCTGAATTGAAGCATCAAAATACAGCTGGGCCTGATTGGCAAAAACAGTTTTCTCATCAAAACCGTAACAATCACTTATCCATTCAGTGTAATCAACTGCTGCTCTATGGCTGATAATTACACCTTTGGGTATGCCGGTAGATCCTGACGTAAAAAACACATAAAGCGTATCCGCATCTGTAAGTCTGCTCCTGACATCAGTAATCCTGTCATTGAGTACAGGCCTGCTGACTTCGTCTTCAAACACCATGATATCTCTGCCTGCGAAAATAGTCCTGGCCTGCTCCTCATGTTCTTTGTCCGTGATAACTATTGCAGGATCTAAGATGTTCAGTATTTTGCCAATGCGGTCATCTGGCATCTTAATATCGACCGGGGTATAGAAATTGCCTGAATATGCAATGCCGATAAATGAGCTGACTGTAGAAACGCTCTTGTTCATAAAGAGCAATATGGGTTTTCTGAAAACATTTCTGTCTATGATTGCACTTGCTATGGCTGAAGCTTCATCTTTCAGTTCCTGAAAAGTAATGACTCTTTTAAAATCAATAAATGCTGTTTTATCAGGATATTCATTAACTGTTTTATCAAGATAATCCGTAACCAACCGGCACATAAATCTGCCTCCGCTTATCAGCCTTCGACTATATGGTAAAGATCTTCAAGAAATACCGCTTCAGCTACACAAAACGGTTCAGCTTTAATGCCATATTTTTCTTCCACCATGCTAATGAATAGAACCATGCTGAATGAACTCCATTCATCAATATCCAGAAGATCCGTATCCAGAGTAATATCTGTTTTTATATTCAACGATCTTTTAAAATCTTCCAAAAACTGTTCTTTCGATACCATAACATCATCCTCCGTGTTCTATCCCTTAATAAGTTTGTGTTTCAGCGATCTGAGCGGTTTCTTCATTTTCTCTCTAAAGCGGGCCCTTTTGTTTTGGGATTCGTACGCTTTAAGTGTACGCTTCTGCTCATTAGTCATCCGTCCGGTATAAGCGGCAACTTCATTTTTCATGTTAGTGTCACTAATTATATCAGCTTCATTAAGAAGGATGAGATCCGAGATAACATCATACTCCTGATCTTGTATTACTGCAGATTTAGTGGACTTGAGATTTTGAAGTGTTTCTGCAATAACAGCATCAATATCAACACTGAACTCTACATCCGGGCAGATCTCCCTGATCAGACTGTTGTCAAGTGTAAACTCCGGCACCTTGTCATAGATCATATCCTCATATAACACCCTGTTGTATCTGTGGAGAACATCAGAAGGCAAATGAACATAAATACCCTTAGTTCCCAGCGTTTTCTCAATGCTTCTGAAGATGTCATCATACGTATAAGATTTGTTGTCAGAGATATGATAACAATGACCGGCAGCAGCTTCATTCATCAGAAGACATGATACGGCTTCACCGAAAACAGAGACATGACACAATGCGTGTTTTGTTGCAGGATCATCAAACCGGATCACTGGTTTGTTGTTTAATATCCTTTCAGCCAGCGTGTAGGTGTTCCGTTTTGAAACAAATCCTGCAGGAAGTCTCGTATCACCGAATGTAACTGTCGGCCTTATTACAGTCCAGAAAAAGCTCAATTCCTGTTCATGGCTTTCTAAATATCTTTCAGCTTTCAGTTTATCATAACCGTATTTCCATTTAATATCGTTTATATCGATTTCGTCATTCTCTGAGACATCCTTCCCGGGATGAGGATAGACAGAGTCCGTTGATATATAAAGGAACTGCCTGCAATGGCCGTTTATGATCCGGATCGTTCTTTCCATCTGGTTCTCGTTGAAGATAAGTGTATCAACCACAACATCATAGTCTTGTGAAACGGTACTTTCGACAAAACGGTCGTCATACCAGTCGCCACAGATGAAATGCGCATCAAGTCCCGATATCTTACCTGACGGTTCTTTTCTGCTTAAGATCCACACTTCATGGCCTTTTCTTACGGCAGCTTCAGCTATTGCCCCGCCGATAAGACCCGTTCCGCCTGTTATAAGTATCTTCAAGAACAAACCTCCGATAAATCAGATAACAAACGTTATAATTTCCACATAACATTTTCCTGCACGATCGAAGCAGGATTTCCGGAAACGATAACATGGTCAGGAACCGGCGCTGTTACCATAGAACATGCACCGACTATAGCTCCAGTGCCTACTTTTACACCGGGCATAACCGTACAGGATTCACACAGCCAGGCCTTTTCTCCAATCTCGACAGGCCTGGATGTCCGGTATCCTGTTGTGTTGATATAGTGAGTCTCACCGTTAGTATCACGGATAGTAACGTTTTTTCCGATACCGACATCACTTTTGATATCGATCTTCTGTCCGCATACGATGTTCAGACCGGTTTTTGCATCACTGTATCCGAGCCTGCATCCGTGAATGATAAGTTCGGCTTCGTCAAAAACTTCGATCTCATTACCGGCATCAATATAGAAATCTCCATTAAAGACAAGCTTTGCATTCTTGCCAAGATAGAGCCTGGATTCAGCTTTGCTCCGCTTAAACCTGTCTTTGCGTCCATATGTTACAAGGCCGCTTATCTCAATACTTGCCGTCTTATCCACATTAAAATGGCAGTTTGTTCCGCAAATGATACCGCGTCCGGCCTTAAGGTTTTTAATGCCACTGTACTTGATGGTCTGACACAGTGCCCTGGGGTTCATACGAGTAATCTTTGCAATATAAAGGAAAAACTTTACTGCACTCTTAAATCTTGAAGACTTATGCTGTTCCTCAACTTGATATTTTTTGACTGCCTCATCGAAACGCATCAGGTCAAGATCTCTGAAAAACTCTTCTCTTCTGTCCGGCATCTTCGAAGCATGAGGTGTAAGAGACGGATTTCCCGGCAAGACCCAGTCAAGACTGACTTCCTCGCAGTTTATCCTCCGGCTCGCCTTCGCAAAATAACGGGCACCTTTTTCGTTATTGACCATAACAACTGAGGTCCCCATGTCGGATTTGTATTTCCCGGTAAAATTTTCGATTCCCCAAAAGTCACCGATCGTAATATCTGCAATTCTCGGGAAATCTCTGAATCTGCATTCATAACAGGAAGGTCTCAGGTACAGATGAGATCCTATATAACCATTTGTAAAGCAGCTTGTTTTGCGTGTATCAAAGTATTCGCTGCCGTTCTCAAAAACAAATTTCTGAGTAAGATTTCTCCAGCCGTACTCTTTGGACTTGTTCTCTGTCCATACTATTTTCGAGGCATTGATCTCTTCAATGTAATCAAGATATTTTCTCCATGCCTTTGGAGAATTTACACCGCCGCATATAAGGTCAACGGTGATCAGATTCTCATATTCTTTTCCAAGGAAATTCACAAGACCGGCAATCTGGCACGGCAGCCCGCACACAAGGACTTTTTCACCTTTTTCGAGCAAATTCTTAACCTTTTTATAGAATCCTTCCGCATTGCTCTGGAGATCTTTTGAACGCCTCAGGTATTTCAGATCAGAGCGGTCATTCGATATAAAGTGCGATACGGAAAAATCATCATTGTGAACAGCGCCGCCGACATAGCCTTTGTCGTTATACATCACATCTGCAAGCGCGGAAAACATTCCGCCTGATGTGCTGGCAAACAAGACCTCAACGCTCTTGTGCTCAGCGGCATAGCACTTCGGTTCGGTGTAATTCGTCGATTTCCTTCCGCATTCATTCAGAATGGGACAGACTTTTTCACATGATCCGCACTGGACACAAAGCGATGTGTCGACATGCGGATACCAGAAACCTTCCCCGTCAACTGCAAATGTAATCGCATTTTCCGTGCAGGAATCTCCGCACGCATTACAACCGGAACATTGAATTTTGTCTTTAATATCGATCATTTAGTTACCGCCCTGAATCATAGTAACACACAACTCATGCCCGTTTCTTCATAAATTTCTCGGATACGAGAGCCCGGATCATCTTTCTTGCTGACTTATCCAGTCCCGCAAACCAGATTACCGATCCGGTTGACAAAAGTGACGCGGCAAGAATTACTATGAAGCCTTTGACCGTCATATTGTCGAACATGAATGCTGTCACTACCGGAAGAATCGAAGAAAGCAATGTAACTGCCATGCATTTGCCGATTACTTTCTTTATTTCCATATAGCCGTAGTTGACGATCTTATGGACAAGAATGGGCTTTACCACAACGCCGAGCAATATGCATGCTGCAGCACTGACCCAGGCAAGTACTATAGGAGGATATCCTAAAAGGAAAAGCCCATATACAACAGGCAGCTGTATGAAATCAAACAGCGGGCTGATCAGTGCATTTTCTTTTATTTTCCCGGTCGCAAAGATCGGCGCATACAAAGATGTATCCAAAGCCTGAAACAGTCCCTGAAATACTGCTATCTGGACAAAAGGCACCAAACCGTCAGGAACTTCATCGAGCCATATCTTCAATAACGGCTCACTCAGGAGCAGGATCGGAACAACAATAATGAGCATCAGATAGTATGTGTATTTCGTGGATTCCAGGGCAAGTTTTTTCGAAGCCTCATAATCCTTCGCTGCATATTTTTTCACTATCTGAGGATTAACCGCTGTTCTGAAGTTACCGATAAAGGTGTTAATGATGTCATTCACACGGAGAGCCAGCGACCTTATGGTTACTACTGATGGCTCGAAAAACATGTTGGTAACAATAGTTACGCCCTGATTTGCGAGAGACATCGCCGAACTTGTGATCAGATTCCATCCGGAAAAGGAAGCAACACCCTTGAACAGTTCCCTGTCAAACCTAAGATTTCCTTTGACTTCAGGATACTTTTTGCGGCAATAGATTCTATAGATGAAAAGAATAACGACAGTAGTCGTGCACATTAACGCGGCATAGAATTCGAGCAGATCAAACACAAACAACTGAAGAAGAAATACTATGGCCAGCTTAAAGACAGCTTCAACAATACTAATGTAGGCATAAATATTCATATCCTCATGTGCTATCAGTGTGGCATTGTAAGGAATCTGGGTTATCTGGAAAAAAGTTGCAATAATTGAAAAATGGAAAGCAAAAACGGCAGCATTTAATCTGTCCGCCGGAATAACAAGTTTGTTATATATAAACCACAGTCCGATGATCTCGCCGAGGACTACGATAATGAGGCCGAGAACAATATGAGCTGTCCTTACTGTTGCAAAAAGCAATGACAGTCTCGGCTTCTTTTTCCCCATCTCAAATGTTAAAAAACGTGAAGTTCCCGTTCCCAATGCATTGCTCAAAAACGAGAGAAAAGTCACAACTCCACCCACGGTCTGATAAATCCCGTAGTCATCTACTCCGAGCACTTTCAGGGTAACTCTGGAAGTGTAAAGAGTAACGAGCATGACAAGCAGCATCCTGCCATAGAGGAAGACCGTATTCTTTGCTATGCGTTCGTTATTGCTCTCAGCCATGTTCCCTTACACCATTTTACGCCGGCTGTCCGTTTACATCAGACCTTATTATATTGTAATTCCGTGCATCTTTGAATCGCACTGCCGATACGATTTAAGGAATATTTAAGGAATGCGTAAGACTTATCTCAAGATTTACTTCCCCGCTGACTGTAAAGTATAGTCAGAAAAATCGAAAAGGCGGTTTAGCTTAAATGGAAAAGACAAAGAACAATTACGGTAAGTTTCTCCTGCTGTGGGCAGGTGAACTCATCTCATCCATCGGCGGTGGTCTCACGAGTTTCGGTCTTGGTCTTTATATTTTCCAGAAGACCGGAAGTGCAGCAGACATGGCATTGCTCACTCTTCTTGGTTTCCTCCCTGCGCTTGTCCTCAAGATTCCCGCAGGCGTTCTTGCTGACCGCTACGACAGACGTCTTCTCATGATGATCGGCGACGGCCTTTCAGGTCTCGGCGTTCTGTTCATTCTCATTTGCATGCTCACAGGAGAAGCCGCGCTTTGGCAGATCTATCTCGGAACCACCATAAGCTCTGTCTTCTCCGCCCTCCTGGAACCTTCATA
>JAILRI010000087.1 GCA_024698555.1 Lachnospiraceae bacterium | reverse complement strand
GGGGAAACGTTAAATCAAACGGAACCGATGACAAGAACAGAGTCTACAGAACTCTGGATGAGATCAAATCTGCAGGCACCATCAATATCGGAGTATTCTCCGACAAGAATCCCTTCGGTTATGTGGATGAGAACGGCGAGTATCAGGGATATGATGTGTACTTTGCCGAGAGGATAGGTAAGGATCTGGGACTTAAGATCAATTACGTATCTACAGAGGCAGCCAGCAGGGTAGAATACCTTGAGACCGGCAAAGTCGATATAGTTCTTGCGAACTTTACAGTAACTGAAGAAAGAGCACAGAAAGTTGATTTTGCACTTCCTTACATGAATGTGGCTCTTGGCGTGGTTTCGCACGACGACCATGTGATCACCGACTTAAGCCAGATAGGCGCAGACGAGCAGGTCATCGTTATATCGGGAACCACCGCGGAAACCTATCTTGAGAAAAACCATCCCGATATCAAGCTTCAGAAGTTCGACACCTATGCCACCGCGAAGACTTCTTTTGAGAACAAGACCGGCGTGGCCTGGGCCAATGATAACACCGAGGTTATTGCTTTTGCCATTGAAAATGCCGGCTATACCGTGGGCATCCCTTCACTGGGCAGCCAGGACACCATAGCTCCCGCAGTTTCAAAGGGCAATGCTTCGCTTCTTGAGTGGATCAACAATGAGATCAAGTCGCTGGCTTCAGAGAATTTCTTCCATGCCGATTATGAAGCTACTTTACTTTCAACCTACGGCAAGGATTATGAAGATACTCTCGTGGTCGAGGGAGGCATAACATCAAACGGCGCTTCGGCAGCTTCAAATACCGCAGGTTCCTTAAACATCGTACCCGGAAACGGCGAAACCATAAAGATAGCTGCATCTGCCACGCCCCATGCGGAAATACTTGAAAAGGCCGAGCCTATCCTTGAACAGTACGGATATAAACTTGATGTGGTCGAATTCGATGATTATGTACAGCCCAACCTGGTAGTTGAGTCGGGCGAGTTTGATGCCAACTACTTCCAGCACGTGCCCTACCTCGACAGCTTCAATGCCGAGCAGGGAACACACCTTGTCAACGCCGGCGGCATCCATTATGAGCCTTTTGGCATTTATCCCGGTAAGAAAAAGAGCCTGGCCGATATAGCCGACGGTGACTCTGTTGCGGTTCCCAACGATACCACCAACGAGGCAAGGGCACTGCTGCTCCTCCAGGACAACGGACTGTTAAAGCTTAAGGACGGTGCCGGTCTGACCGCTACGGTAAACGATATCGTCGAGAATCCCAAGAATATACAGTTTGTAGAGCTTGAAGCCGCACAGGTGGCAAGAGTGGTAAATGAAGTGGAATATGTGGTGCTCAACGGCAATTACGCGCTTGAAGCCGGATATTCCGTTGCAAAGGATTCCATAGCATACGAGTCAAGCAATTCAGTTGCGGCAAAGACCTATGTGAACATCATTGCAGTCCGTTCCGGCAATGAGTCGAGCGATAAGATCAAGGCTTTGGTAGCAGTGCTCAGATCCGAAGAGATCAGCAAGTTTATCAAAGATACTTATGACGGAGCTGTTGTATTCTTTGAATGATTGTGATAGTATAATTCGGAACCCCTTCCATAAAGGCGGGGGTTCTGATATTTTATTTTCTGTCAAGGGGAATGCAATGAGTGAAATAGAAATCAGGAACCTGACCAAGAAATTCGAGGTCAAGGGCAGTATAGTCACTGCTCTTAACAGCGTGAGCCTTTCGATAGAAAAGGGTGATATCTACGGTATCATAGGTATGTCCGGTGCCGGCAAGAGCACTCTGGTCAGATCCATCAACTATCTTGAAAGGCCGACGGAAGGCCGCATCATAATCGACGGAACGGATCTGGCCGGGCTGTCGGAAAAGGAGCTGAGGGAGAAACGCCGGGGGATCGGTATGATCTTTCAGGGGTTCAATCTGCTCGAGCAGAAGAGCGTGATCGACAATGTCTGTTTTCCGCTGGAAATAGCGGGCGTTAAACGCAAAGAAGCCCGTAAACGTGCCAAGGAGCTGCTTGAGACCGTAGGCCTTTCGGATAAGGAGAAGACCTATCCTTCCCGGCTTTCGGGCGGACAGAAGCAGCGTGTGGCGGTCGCCCGGGCTCTGGCCACCAACCCCGGGATACTCCTTTGCGATGAGGCTACAAGCGCTCTCGATCCTCAGACGACCGAATCCATATTGAGCCTGTTAAAGGATATCAACGAGAAGCTGGCCATCACCATCGTGATCATAACCCACCAGATGTCGGTGGTGACAAGGATCTGCAACAATGTCGCAATCATCGACAACGGCGTATTGGTGGAGGAGGGTGATGTCTCCAGTGTGTTCGAGCATCCCAAAACCGATGCCGCAAGGGAGCTGATATTTGGGAAACAGCCCGTATATACACCTGTCGAACATGTCGACGGCGGTAAAAGGATCAGGATTATTTTCAATGAGAACTCTGCGTATGAGCCTGTTATAGCCAACCTGATCCTACAATACAACACTCCGATCAATATACTTAAAGCGGATACACGAAATGTCGGCGGAAAGGCAAGGGGAGAGATGATACTGGGATTCCCCGAAAACTCGCCCCGGCAGGAGGAGATGATGGAGAGCCTTAAAAGCAGCGGGCTGTCGGTAATGGAGGTGACCGGGGATGTTTACTGAAAAAGTGATAAACATGATCCTTGTCGGCATCAAGGATACGCTGTATATGACACTTGTTTCGACGGTATTCGGATATGTCCTGGGACTTCCCATGGGGATACTCCTCAATGTCACAAGAAAGGACGGGCTAAAGCCAAACCGGGTTATATACGGGATCCTCGGCTTCATCTGCAATATCGTGCGAAGCATACCGTTCCTTATCCTATTGATCTTGTTGATACCTTTTACCAGGTTCGTGGTGGGGCAGAGTTACGGTTCGACGGCAACCATCGTGCCGTTGGTGATATGCGCCGCACCGTATATCGCAAGAGTCGTGGAATCATCGTTAAACGAAGTGGACGCCGGCGTCATAGAAGCTGCGAAGGCGATGGGCGCTTCCAATATCCAGATCGTGCTTAAAGTGCTGCTGGTGGAAGCCAGGGTATCGCTCTTTACGGGATTTACCATTACTACGGGACTTCTGCTCGGCTATTCGGCCATGTCAGGTACCGTGGGCGGCGGAGGACTCGGAGATATAGCGGTCAGATACGGCTACTACAGAT
>JAILRI010000085.1 GCA_024698555.1 Lachnospiraceae bacterium | reverse complement strand
GTGCCGCCGGTAACAAGAATAATTCTGCTTCAAAGCCGATATGGAATGGCAAGAGACCATTTACATACCTTGAAGATATGAATCAGGCAGGACTTGATTATGGAACACAGGCTACAAAGTATTACTCATCCAAAACTGTATCCGATGGTGAAATGTCGGTGGAAGACCTGAAAAAACAGATAGGGGAGATGTTCTCAGAGTATACTTTGACTGATCATGAACCACAGAATGTTGTGACAGGAAAGCATTACCTGTACATCGACAGCAGTCAGCTGCAGAAAATGGCAAAAGATGCTGCTTATCGCGGAAAAGTATACGGACTAATGGATCGTGAAATGGAAACGGGTAGAGAATATACACTAACCTACAGTGATGGACGGAATAAAACATCACATGTTACCGGAAGCGTATTTTCATTGTGTGAAAAGAACCGGAAATATGCATGTGCCGATGGAATACCGTATCTTGGCAGCTGCGATACTGATGCCGGTTGGTCAACGTCCGATTCACATATTCAGGTTAGAAATATGAGTTTTCTTTATGACAATCTGGATCCTGCTAAATCAGCGAGAAAAAGCAGAACCATGGCTGCGAAGAATCGCGCAGAGGAACTGGCTAAGAAGCGAATTGAACGCAGAGAAGCTGAAAAAGAAGAATCCAAAAGAAACGAGAAAATCCGGGAAGAGGAACGTTTGGAAGAAGAACGCCTTGAAAAGAATGAATTGAAAGAAAGAATGGAAGAGGAAAGAACAGCCGGTTCATTCGTAGATGTGGCTATATGATTTTTGCCTCTTTGTGATGATACTCCCTATAGGTTTAATACCGGGCAGGGAGTATTTTTGATGGGGACAATAATGGGGACAGCCTGGGATAGGGTGCTTTCCTACTTTATTTTATCCGGTTTGCCAGGCTATCTCACCTTTGATCCCCGTCCATCGCTCGAGCTTAGAAGAACGGAAACGCTGAGTTTATCAGTGATTCCGCTCTTTTATTATGTCCGAGATTTTGCGACAGTTTGGAAACGGGTCCTTAACATGCAGTTTTGAAAAAACAAATTGATGAACTTCTTTGACCGGGACATGTGTTATGTGATACAATTCAAATATGTAATCGAAATACAGATAGTTACAATATATTTCATTGTAATTGACTAAGACAACTGCTGGAATATGCTGCAAAAGAACACAGCGCAGGCCACCTGTGGGCGCTACAAAAGAATGAAAAGGCAATACGCTTCTATGAAGGACATGGCATTAACGCTGCAGGAGAGAAGAAGCTTGAAGACGGTACTACCGAGTATCTTATTCTTATGAATTAGAAAGTATGAGATTATACGGAAATGTTCAGCGGTAGTGATAAAGTAATAACTACGGCCAAAAAGTGGAAATCGTCTGTTTCAGCGGTAGCGATAAAGTAATGACTAAAAACTGTTTATGTCATTCACGGAGACAATTTTCACGAAGGATTTGTGGAGCCTGAGAATAAAGGTGATTTCTTTATAAACGGAGAAGCTTCTGACCGGGTGCTATGGGAGGATATAAAAACATGAAAACATACTATGATGACGGAACGGTCAGGATCCGGAGCATGATCCCGGGGGACGCGAAGATACTGTATGACACATATCTGTCTTACGGATGGCACCCGCAGCTTGAGAACTATGAAAACTATTACAAAGAGCAGGAAGAAGGAGAAAGACTGGTATTTATTGCCGAATATAATGGCGAAGTGAAAGGTCAGTGCACGCTCGTCCTTCATCCGACAGAAGGCCCGTGGGGCGGTCAAAACTATCCGGAAATAGTTGACCTGACAGTTTTCTTTGATATTCACGGCAAAGGGATCGGAAACAGGCTGCTGGATGTGGCTGAAGCCGAAGCAGCTAAAATTTCGGATATGGTCTTCCTTGCAGTCGGCGTTCACTCAGGCTATGGTCCTGCACAGCGGATCTATGTCAAGCGGGGATATATACCGGACGGAAGCGGCGTATGGTATCAAAATAAGATCCTTGATCAATATGCGCCCTGTGTTAACGACGATGATCTGCTGTTGTTCTTATCAAAAAGCTTAAAAAGATCATGAAGAAAAACTGGTCAGTCGGTCATCGATTTAAACCTTGAATTATCAGTCCTTTCATGATAATATTAGATTATGGGTTTTTATGCGGAAAGGGGGGCTTCGTATGATCTATGGGGTTGGAAGAAACGGCTTCGTGGCATTTCAGGCTCCCGTGTCACCGTATGCTGTTACCAACGAGCAGGAGGCCAAGGAGGCGGGGCTGAATAATGCCCAGATCAGAGGGTTAAAGAAAGCCGGACAGATCGAGTGTACCACATGCGCCAACCGTATGTATCAGGATGGCTCCGATGAAAATGTATCCTTCAAATCTGCCGCTCATGTATCCCCGACAGCGGCCGGTGCCGCAGTCAGGGCACATGAAGGCGAGCATGTATCCAATGCGTACAAAAAAGCAGCCATGAATAACGGAAAGGTCGTGAGTACAGGCGTGGCGATCCATATGGCTACCTGCCCCGAATGCGGCAGAAGTTATGTTTCGGGCGGTACGACATACAGCTCTATTAAATACTACGAAGATAATCCGTACGGAGCGAACGCGAAAAGCATGGATGCGGCTGCCGGCATAGCCGGTCAGAAGATCGATGCAAGAGTATGAGCTGAAAGTGACACGTAACTGTACCTGCTTATTACGGAAAAAGCCCGGAGGCTCAGGAGTGTTGGAGTCCAAAACGGGAAATGATCCACAGAAAGTATTTTACACTAAGATCTTAAGAAAAAGGAGAAAGAATGAATATGACCAGAAAAATAGCAGCGATACTTATGGTGATTATATTGATGGCACTGCCTGTGGCGGGATGCAGAAAAGGCGGCTCTGGTGCGGACGATAAGGCTGTCGTTACACCTCAACCGGATCAGACAGTTGTCAATACGGATCCGTCTGCTAACGGGGGCAGCGAAAACGGTACAGGCATAAGCAGTGATGAAACTGCGCCTGAGGTTACTGCAGAACCGCTTGAAAACGGCGGATTCAGAAAAGCGGTCGAGATCGTGGCGGCTATAAATGTCGGCTGGAATCTGGGTAATACTCTGGAATCGGTCGGCGCGGGAAACACTTTGTCTTCGGAAACATACTGGTCCAATCCCAAAACGACTCAGGAAATGATCGATGCGGTTGCCGCACAGGGGTTCAATGCTATACGTATTCCCGTGACCTGGGCAGAGCATCTGGGACCCGCTCCCGATTACAAGATCGATGAAAAATGGATGAACAGGGTAAATGAGGTGGTCGATTACGCCATGAAGAATAACATGTGCGTTATGATAAACACCCATCATGAGACCGAGTACTGGCTGAAAATGGATCAGGATGTCGATGTTTTGTGCGCTGAATTATCCGCTATCTGGAAACAGGTGGCCGAGCATTTCAAGGACTATCCGGACAATCTGATATTTGAGGGGATGAATGAACCCCGTACAAAGGGGAGTCCTCAGGAGTGGAACGGCGGTACTTATGATGAAAGAAAGAAGATAAATGCCATGAATGCGGCGTTTATCGATGCAGTGAGATCGACCGGCGGCAATAACGCTTACAGGAGCCTCGTGATCTGTACCTACGGACATTCTGCTGCCACGCCGGCTATCAGTGCTCTTGAGGTACCGGAGGATGATCCCAACATCATTGTAGCGGTTCATGCCTACACGCCTTATTTCTTCACTTATGATGCTGCAGGCGGATATTCGGAGTGGACAGGAGAGCATGTTTCTGATATCAAGAGCTTCGCGACGGTATTGTCCCAGCATTATACCATGGCAGGCATACCTGTGATCATTTCCGAATTCGGCTCGGTCAATAAAAAGAATACTGCGGATGTTATAGCCTGGATCACCGATTATATGGGGATCATGAACAAGTACGGGATCAAATGCTTCTGGTGGGACAACGGGCAGTATACAAGCAACGGAGAAAACTTCGGTATTTTCAACCGCAGAAAGCTTGAATGGTTCAACAAGGATATTGCTGACGCACTGATAAGCAACTCTGTGAGTGAGTAAGATCAAAGGAATCTCAACATGAACGAAGAATTGGAGAAAGCCTACGAGGCTGATAAGGAACGCAAACAGGTTAAGACCGATGAGCTTCAGGCAGCCAGAGATTACGTGGGCGTTTTGCTCAATGAAGCTGAAGGACGTAATGCTGAGCTGAAGGACAAAAATGAACAGGCTGACGCGCTCAAGGCCAGGCTGGATGAGCGTGAAAATGACTATGCCCAGCTGTCTATAGAACATTCACGGGAAAAAAATAAAGCTAAACTTGCCCGTTTTTGGATGTTTTTCGGACTGGGAGAGCTGCTGGTCATAGTAGTACTGGCAGTGATAATGATCGCCGGGAGTTTCCGTACTCATAAGAATACGGAAAAAAACGGGACAGAACAGGGCAGTTCTTCTACGGATACAGTTCCTGCGGATCAGGAAATACCCGATGCTTTGCCTGAAACCGTAAAACAAAGGGATGATCTGGCCGTTGCTGTGGAAAGCCTGAATCATGATCCTGACAGCCTGTTTAAAGCTTCGGTCGAGACTGTTGACGGGCTGGAATATCTGGTTTTTAAACATTCAAAGCTTAAAGTGTGCTACAAGAACGAATACTATGCCGACGAAAAAAGCTACAGCAAATGTATGCTGATCGATAACGGCAATGCCAGATACAGCTTTGAGAAGAATTATGATCTTACCGGGGATCTGTCAGGTCTGGTGCCTGTGATAACAAACGCCGATGGCATAAAGATGCTCGCGTTTGCCGAGTACGCGGATAAGCAGACTAAAGGATTTCCGCAGAAGCTGACACTGATAGACTATAACAGCTTTCGGATCTATACACAGGATTATCCCGCGGAGCTCATCTCTGCGATGCTTAAAGTAGAGCAAAGCTCCGATGTGAGCGTGTATGAGGATGCTCCTGTCGTTTATGACGTAACCACTCCGGTTGCTTCGTACAAATTTGCGATCGCCGAGAATTATTATAATGAAATAGCCTATAACGGTTATCATCTGCCCGATGTTGAGTCTGAGGCCGAATTCAGGATCAATACCGATGGGATGTCATGGGAGACCCTTGTCAAACTTGGTGACGATCTGTATATGGGTAAGGCCACCGGCGGATTTACCGTAAAGGATTCAGGGATCGTTGTTTCGAACGCGAAATTTGGGGCATTTGTTCCGAATAATCAGGAAGACCCCAAGCTTAACGGGATCATAAGGACTGCAGATGCCGTTCCCGAAAGGTATCTGACCATTTCGGGCTATAACAGTGAGAGATTCTTTGTGGCGGTAGATGAAGCCATCCCGGAATGTAAATATGACTGGGAAAGGTTGAATACAGAGGATCCAAACGACTGGAAGTATTTTGACGGCGACGGCAACCAGGTTTCTATAAGGGGGATCGACGTATCCAAATATCAGGGAAAGATAGACTGGAAAAAAGTAGCGGAAGCAGGAGTTGAATTTGCGATCGTAAGGCTTGGGTTCCGCGGGATGAACCAGGGGACGCTGGAGATGGATCCCTACTATAACACCAATATGAAAAATGCCCTGGCAAACGGGATCAAGGTTGGAGTATACTTCTTTTCCCAGGCGGTCGATGAAAAGGAGGCGTTGGAGGAAGCGGATTATGTTATAAATGCTCTTAAGGATTATAAACTGGAATATCCTGTTATCTTTGACACGGAAAGAGTGACGACTTTTGATGCCAGAGCCAACGGTCTCGGTATGGATGAAAGAACGAGCCTGTGCAAAGTATTCTGTGACAGGATAAGGGAAGCCGGTTATGTTCCTATGATCTATGCCAATACCAAGTATATGGTCATGGGCATAGACTTGAAACAGCTTGAAGGGATCGATCTGTGGTTTGCGGTATATAGCGATAAGATCACATATCCTTATCATTTTGACATGCTGCAGTATTCGGAGTCCGGCAGTATTCCCGGCGTGACAGGTCAGGTCGATCTGAATATTTCCTTTGTGGATTATTCCGTGAAATAGCGGAGGTTGTCATGGAACTGTATGTTCACATTCCGTTTTGCGCGCGCAAATGCAGGTACTGTGATTTTCTCTCGTTTCCTGCCGGTGAAGAACTTAAGGAAAGGTATATCGACGCGCTGTGCTCGGAATTAAACAGTCTGTATGGGCTTCATGATGTTTCGACATGCTTTATCGGAGGCGGTACTCCTTCGATCGTGCCGGCGCGGCTTATGGAAAAACTCCTGCACACGATATCACGGATAGGCGTTAAGGGCGAATATACCGTGGAATGCAATCCGGGAACGGTTGACGCGGAGAAGTTAAAGTTGTACAGGGAATACGGAATTAACCGGATCAGCTTCGGACTTGAGTCAGCCGATGACGAAGAACTTGAAAAGCTGGGAAGGATACATGTTTTTGATGATTTTCTCCGTTCATATGAACTGGCAGGCAAGTGCGGTTTTGACAATATCAATATTGACCTGATGAGCGGTCTTCCCGGGCAGACTCTTAAGTCTCTTGAAAAGACACTTAAGACAGCTGCCGGACTTGGACCGAAGCATATTTCCGTATACAGCCTCATCATAGAAGAGGGAACGCCTTTTTATGATTTATACGGGAAAAATGACGAACTCCTTCCCGATGAGGACACCGAGCGGGAAATGTATCATATGACCGGTGAGCTGTTTTCGGAATACGGTTTTCGCAGATATGAGATCTCCAATTACGCTTTGAAAGGATACGAATGCGTTCATAACCTCGGTTACTGGACAGGGGAGGAATATACCGGTACGGGGATCGGCGCGGCTTCTTATTTGAAAAATGGCGAAAACGGTTTTGCAAGATATAAGAACCCGGACGATATAAGCAGGTATATTTCGATCTGCGCGGATAAGAAAGAACATGCGGCTGAGGAACTCCGAACTCAGGTGGAGACGCTTGCCGAAAAGGATCTTGTCAGCGAATATATCATATTGCACTTAAGACTGACTGAAGGGTTTGACAGGAGAGAATTCCGGACCGCATTCGGATTTGATATTTATGAGAGATTTGGAAAGATCCTTGACAAATATCTGAATATGGGGCTGCTGGAAACGGACGGAACGCGCATAAGGCTGTCGCTTAAAGGTCTTGATGTCGCCAATACCGTCATGGCGGACTTCCTGTAAAATAAAGATTTTATTTGTAAAGGTAATTTGCATAGTGTATAATAAAAAGATAAAAATATTACGGAGGAAATGAAAATGGCTGATGTAAGACCCGAATCCATGGAAAGGATCACTACTCCCGAACTGGCAAGGAAATTTATTGACGAGCAGCTGGCTGCCGTAAAGGAGCAGGTGGGTGATAAGAAGGTTCTGCTGGCTTTGTCGGGAGGGGTTGATTCTTCTGTAGTGGCCGCGTTACTGATCAAGGCGATCGGTAAAAACCTGGTATGCGTACATGTCAATCACGGACTGCTCAGGAAGGGTGAACCGGAACAGGTTATCGAGGTATTCCGCAATCA
This sequence comes from Lachnospiraceae bacterium, assembly GCA_024698555.1. Taxonomy (GTDB): domain Bacteria; phylum Bacillota; class Clostridia; order Lachnospirales; family Lachnospiraceae; genus RUG11977. Next base: position 4,508 of record JAILRI010000085.1, on the reverse strand, counting down.
GATGGATGCCAATCTGATATATGTAGACGCGGTAGACCGTTTTCTTGATAAGCTTGCAGGAGTTTCAGAGCCTGAGAAGAAACGTAAGATCATAGGAGAAGAGTTTATCCGCGTCTTTGAGGAGGAAGCAAGGAAACTGGAAAATGTGGATTTCCTGGCACAGGGCACGATCTATCCCGATATACTGGAATCCGGTCCGGTCAAGGCACATCACAATGTGGGCGGACTTCCGGAAGATATTCATTTTGAGGGGCTGGTGGAGCCTATTAAGCTCTTGTTTAAGGATGAGGTACGCGTTATAGGACGCGAACTGGGACTTCCTTCAAACATGGTCGACAGGCAGCCGTTCCCGGGACCGGGACTTGGCGTACGCTGCACCGGGGCGATCACACGGGACAGATTGGAGGCTTTGCGCGAATCGGATGCGATACTGCGCGAAGAGTTCGCAAAGGCAGGTCTGGAAGGCAAGGTATGGCAGTATTTTACCATTGTACCCGATTATAAGTCGGTGGGGGTCAAAGGCGGTTTCCGCAGCTTTGAATGGCCCTGCATCATACGTGCCGTCAATACACGGGATGCCATGACCGCAACAATAGAGGAAATACCTTATGAGCTTCTCGGCAGGATCGTAGCCCGTATTACCGGGGAGGTAAAGGGCATTAACAGGGTTCTTTACGATCTGACACCGAAGCCTACCGGAACCATTGAGTGGGAATGAGAGGAGTTTTAAGTCATGAAATTGGGAATCGTTGGACTTCCGAATGTGGGGAAGAGTACGCTGTTTAATTCTCTGACCAAGGCGGGGGCCGAATCCGCCAATTATCCATTCTGCACCATTGATCCGAACGTCGGAGTGGTTGCGGTTCCGGACGAGAGGCTTAATGTGTTGACCCGTATGTACAATTCCAGGTCAACCATACCGGCAGTGATAGAATTTGTCGATATCGCGGGACTTGTAAAGGGTGCTTCAAAGGGTGAAGGTCTGGGCAATCAGTTCCTTTCGCATATTCGTGAGGTGGATGCGATAGTCCATGTGGTCAGATGCTTTGAGGATTCAAACATCATTCATGTGGAAGGAAGCGTGGATCCGGTCAGAGATATTGAGACTATAGATCTGGAACTGATCTTTGCGGATCTGGAAACCGTAGATAAACGTCTCGCCAAGGGTGTGAAGGCGGCCGCAAACAATAAGACCATAGCAAAAGAGGTAGAGGTCCTCAAGAAAATAAAGGAACTGCTGGAAGCAGGAAAGCCGGCGAGATGCTTTGAACCGGCAGACGAGGAAGAAAAAGCGCTTACTGACAGTTTCTGGCTGCTGACCTCAAAGCCTGTGATATATGCAGCCAATGTAAATGAAGATGATCTGGCAGATGACGGCGCTTCGAATCAGCATGTGGCTGCAGTACGTAAGATCGCGGCAGAACAGGGTAACGGGGTGTTTGTGGTATGCGCCGAGATAGAACAGGAACTGTCGGAGCTTTCCGATGAAGATAAAAAGGCGTTTCTGGATGACATGGGAGTTAAGAGCTCGGGACTGGAAAAGCTGATCGTTGCCAGCTACGATCTGCTGGGACTGATGAGCTTTCTGACCGCCGGAGAAAAGGAAACCCGTGCGTGGACCATAGTAAAGGGAACAAAGGCGCCCCAGGCTGCCGGCAAGATCCATTCAGATTTTGAAAGAGGCTTTATAAGGGCTGAGATCGTAAATTACGATAATCTGGTGGAATGCGGTTCATTTAACGCGGCCAAGGAAAAAGGGCTCGTACGTTCCGAAGGCAAGGATTATGTTATGCAGGACGGAGATGTGGTTCTGTTCAGGTTTAACGTTTAATTATGAACAGTTACCGATTATGTTCTTGAATAAGGAAAGTTTATGATTACCTGGTGGAATAATGAATATGGAATAGATTTTCCGAATATCGGGATCTATTTGAAGAATGTGCCCAGAGGAATACTGATAGGTGATTTTGCCATAGCTTTTTACGGAGTGGTGATAGCGCTGGGTATGATAGGAGGACTGCTCCTGGCACGCTGGCAGGCCAAAAGGAGCGGGCAGAATCCCGATGATTATACGGATTTTGCGCTGATAGCCATACCGTGCTCGGTAGCCGGAGCGAGGCTGTATTCCGTAGCCTTTGAATGGAAGGACTACAAGGATGATCTGCTGCAGATATTCAATTTAAGAAACGGCGGGCTCGCGATATACGGCGGAGTGATAGTGGCATTTGCATGTGTCTTTATTTACTCAAAGGTGAAAAAAAAGAGTCCGTTTGTGATGCTGGATACAGGTATCCTGGGGCTGATACTGGGACAGGTTGTAGGCAGATGGGGGAATTTTTTCAACAGAGAAGCCTTTGGCAAATATACGAACAGTCTTATGGCCATGAGGATAAATGTGGAAGACCCGTGTCTGAATGCGTACTTTAAACCTTCCGTGATATCTGACGCAAGCCTTGCTGAAATTTACGCGGGCAAAGCCGGAGCGCTCGCCAATATCATGGAAGTGAGGAACAATCTGATAACTGCCTCGGACAATCTGATATATGTCCAAGTACAGCCTACTTTTCTGTACGAATCGTTATGGAATCTGATCCTGCTTATCATTTTGATCATTTATTGGCCGCATAAGCGGTTTGACGGAGAGATCGGGCTGTTGTATCTGTTCGGTTACGGTCTGGGGAGACTGTGGATCGAAGGACTCCGTACCGACCAGCTGTTTCTGTGGAATACCGGCATCGCCGTTTCCCAGCTGCTGAGCGGTATACTGGTGGTTGCGGCAGCTGTGATGATCATCGTTTTCAGATTGAAACATAGGAATAAGGTATAGTGGGGGAAAAGAAAAACAATTTCAGGAGGGGTTACAAATGAAAAATTTCAGCATGAGGTCAGTTATCATTACTATCGTAACGATATCCAGTTTGATCGGTATCGCGATACTGTGTATCCTGGCATCATCAAACACGAACAAGACCGTCGAAGGCAAGATCGGTGAAAGTATGGCGACTTATCTCGACTCACAGGTGAATTCGGTAGAAGAGTTCGTTAAGAACTCGGAGCAGAAGCTTATGCTGTTTTCCAAGAGTCCTGAAGTCAAGCAGCTGCTTTTGGAGGATATTGCCGGTGATGAGGCGGATCATGGCAGAGTGATCCCGGAATTTAATGATCCGGAGTATAATACATATGCCTATTTCAGCGATAATTATTCAAGCTTCGCTACTGCGCAGCAGTATACGCTTGATTATTACAATACGCTGGATAACTGGGAGGGACTTTACATCTGCAATCTTGATACCAGAGTCCTTACCTACAGCGCGCCTCCTGTTATAGGAAGGGTGCTGCGTCCCGCTCCCGACTCCAGAAATCAGCTGCTGGGCAACATGAAGGCCAACACGGATGAGGTGTATAACGCCGGAATCATTCTTTCACCCGGTTCCGGCAAGCTGTGCCTTTCCATGTACTGCCCGGTCATGGATGACGGAAGGATGATCGGTTATGTAGGAGCAGGAGTTTTCCATTTTGATCTGGAAAACCTGCTGACCTCATTTGAACTGAACGGTGTTGAAGACTACGACTTTTATATGATCAATACCGGATCTTTCGTAACATATACCGATACTTCCCTGTCCGAAGAGGAACAGGAGGAGGTTATCGCCAATCAGACAGAGGATCCGCTGCTGCAGACTATCATAGAAAAAGTTAACGGTGAAGAGGATCATGGCAGCCAGTTTGAGTATATTGATCCCGATACCGGTAAGCTGCTGGTAGTCAGCTTCAGACATATGCCTGACAGAAACTGGGCAGTAGTGCTCTCAGCTGATAAAAATGAGCTGTATGCCGCTTCCAGGAACAATATGGTCACCATGATCATTTCCGGTGTGATAGCGCTCATACTTACCGTTGTACTGGCATTGATCGCTGTAAGCGTTTCTGTTAAGCCTCTCGGTACCATTACCCGTTCCATTAAGAAGCTGGGTGAACTGGATCTGAAGAAGGATGAGAGCATAAAAGGATTTGTTGGCGGCAGGAGCGAGGTTGGAACTATTGCTACCGAGGTTGATGCTCTTTCGGATACATTTAACGGAATTGTAAGTACTTTGGGTGAATGTTCGGATGCCCTTTCACGTAACACAGTGGAAATGGATGATACATTCAGGACTCTCCAGAACAGCATAGAAGATAACGCAATTACCACAAAGGAGCTCTCCCAGAGTATTTCCGATACCAACAGCGCGATCGAGGCTGTACGTTCAGAAATGGACCGCATGTCTGAAATGGTTGAAAGCATATCTGACAAGGTATCCGCCAGCTCCATTAAGAGCGATGCTATGATATCAAATTCCAGGGAAATGTCCGAAACTTCAGAGAAACAGCTGCGTAACAGCGTGGACAGGATAGAAGAGACAAAGGTCAAGATCAAGGACGCGATCGATGAACTGTCTACATTATCCAATATCAATGAGATGGCGTCCAGGATCATGGAGATCGCCAGCCAGACCAACCTGCTGTCT
>JAILRI010000001.1 GCA_024698555.1 Lachnospiraceae bacterium | reverse complement strand
CTTGACGTATTCCGGGAGACTTATGAAGAACTGGGGAAACTCCCTAAGCCGGATACCTATAAGGTAGGCGGAACATATTATGGAGGGACGCAGCTTTTCAGGTCTGTCGGGAACCATCTGGACTTGATAGAGGACAAGCCGTATTCGTCTTACGATTCGTACTGTGGGTTTTCAACTGACTACTCCCATATGTGGGGAATAAGGATCGGGGGAGCATACGGGCTCGATTCCTATGACGGTCTCAGAAAGTTCTTTAAGGACAATGGGCAGCAGCTGATAGATGCCGGTTATTCCATAGTAGACGATTATGGCAGTAACTTTTCGGTATATGGCATAGCAATAAAAGGAGAGAAAAAATGAAAAGGCTGAACATAGGGGACTGCCTGAAAAACATGGAAGGTTATTCTGTAAAGAGCCTGTTTTCGGGTGCCGGAGGCCTTGACTGTGGATTAGAGCAGACGGGGCTGAAGGTGGTGGAGTCCTACGAATTTGAGAAGAACGCCTGTGATACGCTTGCCGCAATTGGCAAGTCGAATGTATACAGGTGCGATATTTCCAGACTGCTTCTTGAAAATCAGCTTAATACTTTTGCTATTACGGCAACTTTCCCATGCACCCATTTTTCGACTGCAGGTTTAAGGGACGGTGATGAGCTTTATCTTGAGGCACACCGCATCATCAGATGCCTTGAGCCGGAAATCTTCGTCATTGAAAACGTGCCTGCTATGGCAAGGTTTGAAATTGTTATGGAAGCGTTCATGGAAATGCCTGGATATCATGTATCCGATTTCGTTCTTAACGCTGCGGATTGCGGAGCACCTCAAAACCGTAAAAGACTAATCATACTTGGTGCAAAATCTCAGTTCAACTGGGATTTTACACCTGTTCCCAAGTCCGAGAAAATGTATCTGAAAGATATTCTCGAAGAAGGAGTGAGCATGCCTTTATCAAAAGGGGTGCGTAATCGTCTGGACGGCGTTAATAAAGGTCAGTGGCCGACACATGTATATGATCCGCTGATCAGGGATTTTGGGCCGACTTGTGTAGCTCATTATGCCAAAGACCAGGGAGACCAGCTAACTATTGATCCCAAAAATGGAAATGTGCGGAGCTTTACTTCTCTTGAGTACGGAAGGATGCAGGGATTTCCTGATGATTATCCGTTTGCCGGAGGTAAGGTGGCAACCTTGAAACAGATTGGGAATGCTGTATCTCCGTATATGGCTAAGGCGATCGGAAAGGAGATTATCCGATATGTCACAGAAGTAAAGCCTCGGATTGATGATTACAATTCTATTCACCATACGATGGTGAGAAAGGAGATAATTGCATGATAACCATGCGCATTATAAACAGTAACGGCGGGGCTATGGAACTTGCTGTTGCAGAGAATGGTGGGATTGACATAATGGATGTGCTCGAACCGAGCAGACAGAATGTTGATACCTTAAAGAAAAACTTTAGCGGTCTCAATGTAAAACATCGCTATATCGGTGAAGAACTGGCGAACAGCCTTGACAAGCCTGATGTTTATTATATAAACACCGCAAAAAAGGAGTATTCGGCAGCAGAGTCATCTGTCCCTATCGTAGATAAGAATGTGGCAGGTGCGGGAGGTAACGGAGTGCTTGTTATGAAAAACGCATTTCGGCTTGTCAGCCTTCAGGAGCCTGATATGTTCGTGATAGAAACGGGGCTGAAGATACATGCGGCAGCAAGTGAGGCATTCGCTTCCCTGCCACGGTATTACATAAGACAACTCGTTTTCAGGGACGCAAGCAAGTGCGGACATCCGATGAAGAAAAGAAAGTCTTTTCTTATAGGAACAAAGAAGGACTTCAGTTTGTCCTGGTCGGAGAGAGAACCTGCACCGCTTACAAACTTCCTTGAAAAAGGGGTTGATTATGGTGAGCTTCCGGCGTATGCTCTCAACCGGATAAACCGGGATGCCAAATCATTTCCCTCGGTCATCATAGATCCGAGCGTTGATTCGGTAGTGCCTAATATCACGGGGCATTATGCCAAGGATGATTCAGAAGTGCTTGTAAAAGACGAGGCAACAGGTAAGCTGAGACCTTTTACGGCAACCGAGATTGCGCGATTTTACGGCTTTCCCGATGAATATCAGTTCATTGGGAGTGGCAGACAAAAGATACAGCAGATAACGGACTCTGTTGGAGTAGGTTATGCGTCATTCATCGTAAGGGATGTTATAAAACACTATTTTAACAACTGTTATTCGTCGGTATTAGCATAAAAATATGAAGGAGATAAATTATGAAGAATAAAATCAATGTGAGTTTAAACACGGAAGGTATCTATACCCTTGTAATACATAACAGTGATGCGACATTCCCATTTGTCGGTGTATTCCCTGACCTTGATAGTGCCAAGAGTGAACTCGAGGCTATGTATCTTGAGGACCTGCGTATAGAAAGGGAAGAGAACGGCAGGACAGAT
>JAILRI010000274.1 GCA_024698555.1 Lachnospiraceae bacterium | reverse complement strand
GACCGAATGCTTGCCTGCTTATCCCGATAGCACACGCCTGAAAGCCTCGCCGTAGCCCGCTACGTCTGCGTTTTCAGACATGTACTCTCGGGCAAGCATTCGGCGCATTAGTCCAGTTATTTCGCGATCGATGTACTAGTCGCAGTGAGAAACGGAAAGCCGGTTCCTGCCGTAAACTGCAAAAATTGATCGTTAAATAAAAAGGAGCTGTCGCCCTTTTTTAGGAACGACAGCCCATTTTTTTATTTGCTGCAATGTTTATTTGAAATATGCCACAGCGTTTGCGAGTTCCTCGCTTAAGTTGTTCATTTCCCTGCTGTCCGCGCTTACCCGGTTTACATTTTCAGTAATAGAGGATATGGAGGATGAAACTTCCTCGTTGGTCGCGGCATTTTCTTCGGAAATAGCGGACAGGTCTGAGATAGCGTTTGTGATCACAGTCTTGATCCCGCCGAGCTGTTCGGCCTTGCTCGATACCGAATCGATCTCAGTGACCGAAGTGCTGATATATCCGCTCAACGCGTCAAATTTCTCCTGGGTGGTAGCAAGTTTCTTCTGTTCTTCCGTGATCGTGTTCTGTACACTTTCGGACTGTTTTACGCAGCGTTCCGAGCTTAAAAGTATCTCACTTACCATGTCCGTGATCTGGCTGGCGGAATCGTTGGACTGTTCGGCCAGATGTTTGATCTCTTCAGCCACTACGCCGAAACCGCGGCCTGCGTCACCGGCTCTGGCAGCCTCTATGGAAGCATTGAGTGCCAGAAGGTTGGTCTGCTCGGCAATATCCGTAATGATGCCTACCATTTCGTTGATCCTGTTTACAGAATCATTGGTCTGCCTGATCGTCTCCGTAACCTCACTGATAGCCGCAGCGGACTGTCTGCTGCTGTTTGCCATGTTATTTACACACTCTATGGCCTCGCTGTTTGTCTGATCCATTTCCGAAGCAAGCTGATGAAGGTTGTTTGTGTTGGAAACGACTTCATCTACCAGATCTCCCATGGTAATGATATTTGAGCTCATATCCTGAACGTTGTTGGCGAGCAGCTCGGCTGAAGAGGTCAGATTCTCAACCGACTGTGCGATCTGATCGGCACCCTGAGCCGACTGGTCGGCCAGCTGTGAAGAAGTGTTAAGACCGCTCTTTAAAGCCTCGGAATTGGATTTGATACGGGCTACAGTGCCATGGAGCATCTCGGCCATCCGGTTGGAGGCTTCGATAAGACTAAAGGTTTCACGAACCTTGGAGTTGTCGGTAGTCCTGATATCGGTGTAGCCTTCAGAGATCCTGGTGACGGAATCCACGACAGCTTTTAAGGGGCTGGCGACCTTGCGCGCAATAAGGAGTGACGCGAACATGAATACCACCTCAAGAGCGATCCCAAGTCCTATAAGGGACAGGACCATCTGTAGTTCGGCTACATCAACGTCATGAGCAGGCTTTCCAGAAAATGCCATGCCGGCTACACCGTCACTGCCACGGATCGGTACATAGCAGACATAATAATCCTCGCCGTTGATCTTAACTCCTTTTCCGAAATACGTTTTGCCCGAGCTGATCTGGTTCCAGATATCAGCGTTTGCTTTGGTGCCTTCGATACGGTTACCTTTTTCATCCTTGATGGTCGTCATAAAACGGGTGTCTTTTTGAAAAACCGTAAAATCAATACCTGTTTGCTTCATACGGTCAATGTAATCCGTTTCATATTTGATAAATCCATCAACCAAGTCGATGTCATTTTCAAGGTCGTACTGATAGTACTCCTTGAGTGCTTCGGTCGCGACCTCGAGCTCCTCGTTTATATTGTTCTCCATGTTTCTCGTCATGACCACGCTGCTGACGATGACGAATATGATCGTCCCTACGGTCAGCGGCACCAGCGTGAACAGGATGAGCATAAACCGCATTGAAATTTTTTTTGCCATTATCTTCCTCCTTGGATGTTATTATGCTCACTAAAGAAATTGTTTTGCGATCTCATCAGTGAACTCTTTTATTTATTTCCTAATATATTATACAATTTCATGAAACGAAAATCAAGATATAAATACATATAATTTGTGAATAATTTATCCCGGAATCATATATTGAATAAATGGTGGGGTAAATTTGCAGATTCGTGAATGTATTATTCATATGCTTTCTGTCTTTTTCATATTGCCTAAAAATCATTTATGATGTAAAATGAATTTGTGCATTGTGACGAAAAATATTATGGGAGGTCACTATATGAACCTGACTTTTAAGGAAAAATGCGCCTACGGACTGGGCGCGATAGGTAAAGACATGGTCTATATGCTGTCTGCAAGCTATGTCTTATATTACTATCAGGATCTGCTGGGGGTAAACGCTATCGCCATGGGTGCGATATTGCTTATCGCCCGCATTTTCGATGCTTTTAACGATCCCATCATGGGTATCATAGTTGCGAAGACCAAGACCAAATGGGGAAAATTCCGTCCCTGGCTCATGATAGGCACACTGACCAACGCGGTGGTACTGTATCTGATGTTTGCCGCCCCGCCTTCGATGAAGGGAACTGAAGGCATGGTGGCCTATGCCGCGATCTTCTATATCCTTTGGGGCGTGACCTATACCATGATGGATATTCCGTACTGGTCGATGATACCTGCATTTACGAAGAGCGGCAAGGAACGTGAGGGACTGACGACTCTGGCCCGTTCCTGCGCGGGCGTGGGTTCGGCTCTCGTTACCATTTTCACCATGATGATCGTACACGCTTTGGGCGGCGTGGATGAGGTAAAGGGCTTTAAATGGTTCGGGCTCATCATAGCGATTGTTTTCATCATCTTTATCTCGATCACATGCCTCTTCATAAAGGAGAAGGCGACGGTCAACATGCACAGTGCTTCCGTCGGTGAGATGTTCAAGGCTCTGGTGCAGAATGACCAGGCCATGGCCGTAGTTATTACTATCGTACTTATCAACTGCTCGGTTTATATTACCTCGAACCTGGTCATCTATTTCTTCAAGTATGATTTCGGCGGTACCGGCTGGTACAACAGCTATACATTCTTCAATATGTTCGGCGGCGGCATACAGATACTTTCCATGATGATCTTTTACCCGCTGCTGCGCAAGTTCGCCAGCAACATTAAGATTTTCTATATCTGCCTGGCAAGCGCGATCATAGGTTATGCCTGCCTTTTGGGGATAGCGTTTACGTCCATGCAGAATGTGTTCATCCTGTTTATTCCCGGTTTCTTCATCTTTGCGGCGAATGGTGTGCTGCAGGTTCTGACCACCGTATTCCTGGCCAATACGGTTGAATACGGTGAAGTTAAGAACGGAAGACGGGATGAGAGTGTGATCTTTTCCATGCAGACCTTCGTGGTGAAACTGGCCAGCGGCGTGGCGGCGTTCATCGCCTCCATATGTCTGTCTGTCTTCAGCCTGACCTCAGGCACCGATGTGTCCGAAGCTGACAAGGTGCGCGATTTCTCACTGGAAGTCGAGGCTTCCTCCAGAGTGGGACTGCGCTCCACCATGACCATCATTCCGATCATCGGCCTTTTTGTCGCGATATTCTTCTTCAAAAAGAAATTCATTCTTGATGAGCCGAAACTGAAGGAGATCGAGGGACAGCTGAAAGATAGAGCGGGGAAATAAAGACATTGGATCCATCCGGGGGCTGTCGCGCCAGGAAAGCGCTGGCGGAGTTTGTTGTGGCTTCGCAGGCAAAGGCGTAATGATAATACAGTGAAACAATAGGAGATGGTATGCAACATACATTAGACTGGAACGAATATCGTAAAACTGCAGCACTCGCGGTGGCGGAGGGTTGCGTTTTGCTGGAAAACAATAATAATGCTCTGCCTCTGGACAAGGCTAAGTCTGTGGCGGTATTCGGCCGTATCCAGATGGATTATTACAAGAGTGGTACCGGCTCCGGCGGTATGGTGAATGTTTCACATGTAGTCGGAATTCCCGAGGGGCTGCGTTTAAGAGGCGTAAAGCTTGACGAGGAGCTGTTTGAGACGTATCAGAGATGGATCGGGGAGCATCCCTTTGAGATAGGCGAAGGCTGGGGTGGCGAGCCCTGGTGTCAGGAGGAGATGCCTCTTTCCGATGAGTTGGTGAGCGGGGCAGCGCAAAGGTCAGATACCGCAATGATCATTATCGGACGTACTGCCGGGGAGGAGATGGATTACTCCCTTTCAGAAGGGTCTTATCTGCTGACTGAGTTGGAAAAGGAAATGCTTGCTGTTACCAGGAAGCATTTTAAGAAGCAGATCATACTGCTCAATGTCGCCGGCATCATAGATATGGGTTTTGTGGACGAGTACCGGCCCGATGCTGTAGTATACGTATGGCACGGCGGTATGGAAGGCGGATTGGGTGTCGCGGATATGCTGCTCGGCAATGTGAATCCTTCGGGAAGGCTGACAGATACCATCGCGTACAGTATAGAGGATTATCCCGCACATAAGTATTTTGGCGATCAGAACCGTGACTTTTATGTCGAGGATATATATGTCGGATACCGCTATTTTGAGACCTTCGCGCCCGACAGAGTCAGATATCCGTTTGGATACGGGCTGCCGTATACGGAGTTTGAGATTTCGGATGTGAAAATTGATGTGGGCAGTTTGGCAGGTATATCTTGCGTAGAAACAGGCGTAAACAAGCAATCCTCAGCCAGTGCGCTTTCCGGACAAGCTATACGGGTATCAGGAGAGCATAGAACTGAAGAGCATGACAGAAAAGGCGATGATATTGCCATCAATGATATCCATTTGAGCCTGAACGTCACCAACACAGGAACCAGACCGGGCAGCGAGGTAGTACAGGTATACTGTTCGGCACCGCAGGGTCTTTTAGGTAAGCCTGCAAAGGTGCTGTGCGGGTTTGCGAAGACAGAAATATTACAGCCAGGTAAAAGTGAGGAGATAAGCATATCCATACGCCTTGAAGACATTGCTTCATTTGACGACAGCGGCGTGACAGGGTACAGGTACGCGTATCTGCTTGAAGCCGGGGAGTATCGTTTTTATGTTGGAAAGAACGTCAGGGATGTATCCGAACCTGTCGTATTTACGCTGAATGAGACCACGGTTCTTAAGCAGGTGGGCTCAGCGCTTGCGCCTGTACAGCCGTTTGAACGCATGGTAAATTCCGGGCAGTTACGGGAGGAAGACGGCAACGAACCTGTACCGACAGGAATCGGGGATGAGGATGCGAAGAGGCTTGCAAACCTGCCTGAAGAGATACCTTTCACCGGTGACTGCGGCATTAAATTGGCTGATGTCGCGGAAGGCAGAAATACACTCGAAGAGTTTACCGCCCAGCTTTCGGATGAGGACTTATCCTGTATCATAAGGGGCGAAGGAATGGGCAGTCCGAAGGTTACCGCCGGTACGGCTTCGGCTTTCGGAGGGGTTTCGAAGCACTTACAGGAGCTTGGAGTGCCCTGTGTATGCTGTTCGGACGGTCCGTCCGGTATGAGGCTTGATTGCGGGACCAAGGCGTTTTCATTGCCGTCAGGCACTTCTCTGGCCTGTACCTGGGACAGGGAACTGCTGACAGGACTGTTCACCTTTACCGGTCTGGAAATGAGCGCAAACAAGGTGGAATGTCTGTTAGGACCCGGTATGAATATACACAGATATCCGTTAAATGGCCGTAATTTCGAGTATTTCTCGGAAGACCCGTTTGTAACGGGTGAGATTGCTGTAGCTCAGCTGAAGGGCTTGCATGAAGCAGGCGTGACCGGAACCATAAAGCATTTCTGCGGCAATAATCAGGAAACCAGACGTCATTTCTTAGACAGCGTGATCTCGGAAAGGGCTCTGCGTGAGATATATCTGAAAGGGTTTGAGACTGCCGTGAAACGGGGCGGTGCGTATACCATCATGACCACCTATGGCTCGGTGAACGGTCTGTATACTGCGGGCAGTTACGATCTGACTACTACGATCCTTCGAGGCGAATGGGGTTTTGAAGGCGTTGCCATGACAGACTGGTGGGCCAATATCAGCAGAAGAGGTCAGGGTCCCGATAAATCCGACTTTGCGGCCATGGCGGCTGCCCAGAACGACCTGTACATGGTATGCGCGGATGGCGAAACCCATGATGACAACACGCTGAAAGCACTGGGCAACGGGATGCTTAAACGCTGCGAACTGCAAAGAAACGCCATGAATATCCTGAAAGCGGTGATGAGAACCAACGCCATGAAACGGCTTATCGGAACGGCCGATACAGTGAAAGTGATCGGCAGGGGAGATGAGGAAGCCGACCTGCAGGCGGAAGTGCCGTGTTATCATGTGACCGAAAGTGTGACGGTGGATCTTTCGGGCGTAAAAACAGCCCGTGATACCAGCTACGGTTTTATCCTGGATCTTGAGAAGTTTGGCAGATTTAACTACACACTTACGGCTTCTTCCGATGCGGGAGAACTTGCGCAGATACCGGTCACCGTCTTTTCCATGGGAACCGCGTCCGGAACCTTCACCTTCAACGGAACCGGGGGAAAGGCTGTAAGTGTCCATGGCAGCGCCTATATGTTCTCACGATACACCACGGTAAGGCTGTATTTCGCCCAGGGAGGACTGAATCTGGAGAATATAGTGTTTAAGCTGGCGGATGAGTGATGCCGGAATCGAAAAATGCATGATAACACAGGCACATTGCCGGCGTTTTTTGAGACAGGTTACGACAGTTTGTGAAAAAGATGTGAAATTTTGGTGAAATGTAACAAATTCCATAAAAAACATTTGACTGTATATATCTATTATGTTACAATATTCTTAACTTCATAAAACGTGGTTTGAGATTGGCAGATTGTTGAAATGTGGTTTTTCGGATGGCTTGTTGGTTATTGAACCGTCGGAGGATGTTTGATACACAGATAACCCGATAGATTAACGCATGAAGGTCAACGAAGAAGCCCGCGTTTACAATTAAATGACCGTGTCGGCAATGGAAGGGCGTTTTACAGCTATAGGAGGTAGGCATATGTTTGGGAAAAAGGGTGTAAGCACAGGAAACAACGAAAATGGAAGAATTGCCGAGCTGGAAGCGCAGCTGGCTGCGGTAAAGAAGGAAGCGGAACTGAACGGCAGGATGCTTGAAGCCGTCAATACATCAACTCATCTGGCTATTTGGATGATGTATTTTGATGAACGGGGGAATCAGAAAAATGTTCATTTTTCCGATGAAATGAGGAGGGTTCTTGGGTACCGTCATGACGAACTTGCCGATACCGTTGAGAACTTTGCTTCTCTGATACATCCCGAAGATACCGAGATGGCGTTTGGGGAATTTGCCAAGGCTTCTGCTCAAAAGGGATATAAGTTCAATATTGATTACAGACTCAAGAGCAAGAGCGGTGAATTCCGCATGTATCACGCCGCCGGCGAGTGCCTTCGCCGTCCGGACGGTACTCCGGAAGTGTTTATCGGCACATTCCAGGATATAGATGACCAGATAAAGACTGAGGCGATACTTGAGCATGACCGCAGGCGCCAGGGAGCGGTGGATCTGATGCTGCTTGAGGGAACCTGGAGTATTGACATGACCAAGTATGACATCAACGACCCGAAGACTCCGATGGTATTCTCCGACCAGTTCAAGAAGATATTGGGACATAATAATCCCGCGGAGTTTGCCGACGTGGTTGGTTCATGGCTGCCCAGGATCCACCCGGATGACGTTTCCATTGCCAACGCTCAGATTGGGGAGGCTCTTACCAAACCTTCGTCCGGCGCGGTATATGACGCGGAGTACAGGATGAGTCACAAGAATGGCGGATACATCTGGGTACGTTCTTCGGCCACGGTCGTTTGGTCGGCCGACAGGACCACGCCCCTCATGGCGGCCGGAACTATCCTTGATATTACCGAGGAGAAGGAAAATAAGACTAAATTCCAGACTGAAATGGCTCCCAATATCGAGTCGCTGCGTAAAGGTATCACTGAGATCGCAGCTTCGGTGCGCAAGGCGGCCCAGCAGATGCAGGATGTGGCGAACAGACAGACGGATATCGTTGAATCGGCCAAGACTATCGAAACCAGCGTAGATTCATCCATGAACATCATCAACAGCATCCAGACCATAGCCAACCAGACAAACCTGCTATCGCTGAACGCCTCCATAGAGGCGGCTCGCGCGGGTGACGCGGGACGCGGCTTCGCGGTAGTTGCTCAGGAGGTTCAGAACCTGTCGAACTCCACGAAGAGCACTACCAACGACATAGCGAATATCCTTGGCGAGATGAATACCTCGGTAAAGGATATGCTGGGCAAGATATCACTCATCAGTGAGAGCGTGACGAGCGAGAACCAGGAGATGGAAGAGATAGACAGGACCATAGAGAAACTTAACAGTTTCGCCGAGGATATAGCAAGCATGATGTCCACCCTTTACAAATAAAGACTGATACGTATAGATTACGGGCTCTGTCCGGGATGCTCCGGACAGAGCTTTTTTTAGGAGGATAAATATGGCAAGGATCACTGTGCACCCGTCGTTTAAGATAGGAGAGATATCAAACCGCTTGTTTTCTGCGTTCTTAGAGCCGATTGGCACCATGGTGAACGGGTTTATGTATAACCCCAAGCACCCGACAGCCGATGAACAGGGTTTCAGGAAAGATGTGATCGACAGTCTGAAGTCGGCAAAGCTTCCCGCGGTAAGGCTTCCGGGCGGCAATTTTGTTTCGGCCTGGCAGTGGAAGGATTCGATAGGTCCCAAGGAGCAGAGGAAGGTGCATCTTGACCCGGCGTGGTACCAGTTCATTCCGAATGATGTGGGACATGATGAGTATCTTCAGTGGGCGCAGAAGATAGGAACGGAGTCTCTTTATACCATCAACATGGGTACCGGCAACATGCAGGATGCTATGGATCTGGTGGAATATACGAATTTTGAGGGCGGCACCTACTGGTCCGACTTGCGTAAGAAAAACGGACATGAACAGCCCTACGGGGTCAAACTGTGGTATCTGGGCAATGAGATGGACGGACACTGGCAGTTGGGCTCATGGGAGGGCAATCCTAAAGGCTACGGATATACCTGTCAGGAAACATCAAAGGCTTTGAAGTGGATCGATGCTTCCATTGAGACCGGCGTATGCGGTTCATCGGCTTCCTTTATGGATCATTTCCCTGAGTGGGATGAGGAAGTCCTCGATCAGTGCTATGATACGGTTGACTATCTTTCCGTACATCATTATCATACGGCAAAGCCCGATGATGTAAAGGCATTGCTGGGCGGATCGCTCTATTATGAGGACTTTATCAATACTGAGGCTGCGTTGATCGATTTTGTGGCTGCCAAACACAGATCGCCCAAAAAGGTCATGATCTCCTTTGATGAGTACGGCTGCATGATGCGGGATTTTAGTCCCCTGCATCCGGGATGGGGCAGATATAATATGGCCAGGACACATTTCAGGTTTGATCCTGCCAGATCTTACATTCTGCATGATCCCGATAACATGAAGCATTTTATGTTCCCGGGAAGGGAAATACTCCATATGCTGGGCTTCCTTTCGATCCAGCTTGCATTCCTGCGGCATGCCGACAGGGTAAAAATAGGTTGTATGACCGGCGGGCTGGGGGCTTTATGTGCTTCCGATCATGATCATGTCTGGAAGACGGCCTCTCATTACGCATATATGCAGATGCTCGAATTTGCGCGCGGAACCTCCCTGCAGACCGTAGTTCAGTCGGATACCTTCGATCTGCCCGGATATGCTATCGATGATACTTCACAGTATACCGGCAAGGAAGGGGTTAATTACATCGACAGCGCTTCTGCCTGGGATGAGGAGAACGGCAGGCTCGCTGTGTTCGTGATAAACCGTAACGAGAATGAGTCATATGCGCTGAACGTGGATGTCAGCGGATTCGCAGGCTGCATCCCGGAGTGCCCGGACCGGAGAGCCGGCAGGAACGCAGCAGGGTTCACTGCCGTTACGCATCAGGAGATCACCTGCCCCGAGGACGAGCCTGACGCGGTAAGCTCTTATGAACACCAGGAACTCTACGCGCCGCGGGAAAATACAACCGGCAAGCTTGATAAAGGAGTTTATACCTGCTCCGTTAAACCGCTCTCATGGAATGTTCTTGTGTTTTCAAAGTGAATAAGGTTACAACCGGCTATCACATTTTGTGAAATATTTCTTGAAATGAAATTAATTATATGATACAATATGCCATATTCGGTGTCTTTATGCCGTGTATGGCTTTTTCAAATTATAAACATAATTGGGGGTATGTATTTATGAAGGTCAGAAAGCTTTCTCTTACATTGCAGATCCTTGTGATCAATTTAGCGATTCTGCTTGCGGCATGTGCTGTTATAGGCGTAGTCTCGACACTGAGATCGAAATCGGCGATAAAGGAGCTGATGCAGCAGAGAATGATGGATATCGCTAATTGCGCGGCGGCATCCGTAGACGGTGATATACTTGAAGCCCTGACTGCCGATGATGAAGGAACAGAGGCTTACGATTCGGTTTTGGACGCGCTGGCGCTTTACCGTGATTCGGTTGAGGTTGAGTATGTGTACGGTATAGAGTGGGATGGAAAGGATAACTATACATTTACCGTTGATCCCAGTATAGAAGATCCGGCTTTATTCGGAGACGAGGCTGAATATACTGAGGCACTGGGAGTCGCGTTTTCAGGAAAATCTTCAGTAGACGAAGAGCCCTACGAGGATGAGTGGGGAAAACATTATAGCGCGTACAGCCCGGTATATAATTCCAATGGCAAGGTGATAGGCGTTATCGCTGCCGATTTTTCGGCATCCTGGTACGATAAGCAGATCGGAAGACAGGTTCGCGCCGTTATCCTGCTAACCATAGTCACGCTTCTGATAAGCGCGGCGCTGATACTGTTTCTTATTAACCGTATAAACAAAGGCTTCAAAACACTTAATGACAAGCTGTGTGATATAGCCGATGGTTCGGGCGATCTGTCCAAGAGCATAAGTGTTGATTCCGGCGATGAGTTTGAGGTGATGGCGGACAATATGAACACTTTTATCGGACAGGTCCGCGGCATCGTCTCAGGCGTAAAGGACAGCGTGGAGAGCTCGGTTTCATCTTCCCGCGAGCTGTCGGAGCTTGCCGAGCACGCCTCCAGTACCATGAACGAACTGTCTGAAGCTGTTTCTGGCGTATCAAAGGGAGCCAGCCAGCAGGCGGAGGATGTAACCAGCGCGTCCGGCGATGTCGCGGCTATTTCCGCGAAACTGTCAGGCATGCATGAAACCATCAATAAGGCTGAGGACTATACCTCGAACATGAGCCGTAATTCCGAGGAAGTATCTTCAAGCTTTGATATTCTGATAGACGCGATCAAGAAGTCCATGAATGAGCTTACAGAGGTTACTGACGGCATAGGAAAGGTTGGTTCGTCGGTGGACGGTGTTATCGAGGCTGCCGAAGCGATCAATTCCATAGCCAGTCAGACAAACCTCCTTTCGCTGAATGCCTCCATTGAGGCGGCCAGAGCGGGAGAAGCCGGCAGGGGCTTCGCGGTAGTCGCTGAGGAGATAGGCAAGCTTGCCGTACAGTCCAATGAGTCCTCGGCATCCATAAAGAAGATCATGGATGAGCTTAAAGGACATACTTCGAAGGCCATCAGTCAGGTCAACCAGCTCAATACTATCATGAAGGAGCAGGAAAAGACCAGTACCTATTCGAGAGAACACCTGATGACTCTGTTCACGGATATCAATAATACCAAGCAGTCGTTTGATGTGATCAGAGAAGATACTGATGATATTCAGGGCGCATGTGATACACTGAACAGCACCATAGAGAGCCTGTCGGCTATTTCACAGGAGAACGCTGCTTCGGCATCACTGACAGCCAATTCCGTAACGGAGATCACGGATATCATTGCAGATGTATCAGGCAAGGCCGACACTATAAAGGGTATTTCCGACAGTCTCGGAGATATGGTCAGCAAATACAACACCTGATCAGCATTTCAGGAAATCAGTGTTTCTTTGGAATAATACGGATAAACAAACTTCGCTTCGCTTACTGGTTTTTAAGCGAAGCGAAGAGTTGTTTCAGGGAAACAATGATTAAGTTTTTTTATTGTCCATTTTATGAGAAATAGACTGAAATTGAGGATATACACAGAATGATATATGATTATGACCTTGAGATCGTTGACGAGATCGATTCCACCAATAACGAGGCGAAGCGCCGACTGGAAGCTTGCGAGTACAACAGACCTTTTGTAATAGCAGCGCATAAACAGACCGCGGGACGGGGCAGGCAGGGAAGGAACTTTTACTCGCCTAAGGATACAGGGATATATCTGACGCTGGTCAGACCTTTTGACTGCCCGGTGTCAGGCCAGGTGAGCATCACCACACGAACGGCCGTGGCGGTTGCTCAGGCTGTAACGGAGCAGTTTGGCGTTACGCCGGGGATCAAGTGGGTCAACGATCTTTACATAGATGGGCGCAAGATATGCGGCATCCTGTGCGAAGCCGTCAATGATTACGAGGCGGACAGACTAAAGTACGCTGTGATCGGAGTGGGCGTGAATGTCAATACCGCTGTCTTTCCGGCGGATATCGCGGATACGGCCGGATGCATCCGCGCGGCGCGAATGACTGATGACGAATTCGAACACTTTGCAAGGATCATCGCAGAACGGATATTAGAGGTTACGGATGATCTGTCTGATCCGGCATACCTTGATTATTACCGCGAACATTCCTGCGTGCTGGGACATGATATCATTTTTACCGAGGATGGCTCAGAATTCAAGGCACATGCCATAGATATCGATGAGAACGGCGCGCTGGTGGTTGAGGTGTTATCCGACGCTCACTGCATCAGAAAGCTCGACAGCGGCGAGATTTCAGTCAGAGTGTGAGATAAAGAAAAAACCTCTTGCACAAAAAAAACAGTAGTGGTATAATACCGATTTAAAGTGTTAAAGTGTTTCGAAATACGGAGTGAAAACGATGCTTGAAGGATTAAAGGATTTTGTGGTGGTGACCGGGCATTACGGGTGCGGTAAGACCAATCTGGCCATTAACCTTGCCATCGATGCAGCCAATGCAGGGCGGAAAGTTACCATCGCGGATCTCGATCTTGTCAATCCGTATTTTCGAACCTCGGATTACAGGGGACTGTTGGAATCTCACGGCATAGAGGTGATCACTCCGGTTTTCGGGGCAACAAATCTGGATATTCCTTCACTGCCGGCTTCCATGTATTCCATTTTTGAAAGGGAAGGCGTGGTCATTGCCGACGTAGGCGGGGATGATGTGGGAGCTACCGTACTCGGACGCTTTCGCCCACAGTTTGAGCGTTCATCTTACGATATGCTGTATGTCGTTAACCGTTACAGGAGCCTGACTACTACCGCCGCGGAGGCGGTGGAGATATTGCGCGAGATAGAGGCTGTGTCCGGGATAAAGGCTACGGCGCTGGTAAATAACTCACATCTTATGAAAGAAACTGCTGTTTCTCACATAAGGGAAGGCGTAAAGTTTGCCGGAGAAGTGTCAGGACTTACCGGGTTAAAGATTGCAGCGACCACGGTTGAAAAAAGGCTCGCGGATGAAGCGGCCGGTGCTGACTTATCAGGAATCGCGGCAGATCACGGGCAGCTGTATCCTGTGGATATATATACGGGACCGGGATTTTGAATAGTTACCTTGCATTTATTATAGCGAAAAACGAATTTATTTTGTCATTCGCTCGAAATACAGGACGGAGAAAAGGAGGTTTAAGGCATGGCCAAGATTACGATCAACGAGAGTCTGTGCAAGGGCTGTGAGATGTGTGTGAACGCATGTCCGAAGCATCTGTTGGAGCTTGCGAAGGACCGTATCAACGCTAAGGGTTATCATCCCTCGCAGATCACGGACCAGAGCCAGTGCATAGGCTGTAAGTCCTGCGCGATCATGTGTCCGGATGTATGTATTACAGTAGAGAAGGACTGAAAAAGGAGAAGAGAAAATGTCAGAAAAAGTATTAATGAAAGGTAATGAGGCGCTCGGAGAGGCTGCTTTAAGAGCAGGCTGCCGTCATTTCTTCGGATATCCGATCACGCCCCAGACTGAGTTATCCGCTTATTTATCCAAAAAAATGCCCAAGGTGGGAGGTACTTTCCTGCAGGCCGAATCCGAGATCGCAGCCATCAATATGGTGCTTGGCGCGGCAGGCTCCGGAGTCAGGGCCATGACCAGCTCAAGCTCGCCCGGAATCAGCCTTAAAAGCGAGGGCGTCAGCTATATTGCAGGTTCAGATGTTCCGGCGCTGATCATCAACGTACAGCGCGGCGGTCCGGGTCTGGGCAGTATACAGCCCTCACAGTCGGATTACTGGCAGGCTACAAAGGCTCTCGGACATGGTGATTTTCAGCTGTTCGTGCTTGCGCCTTCCACTGTTCAGGAGATGGCTGATTATGTGGCTCTCGCTTTTGAAACTGCAGAGAAATACAGAATGCCTGCAATGATCCTTTCGGACGGTATGCTCGGTCAGATGATGGAACCCGTGACATTCCCCGACAGTGATGAGGTACATGAAGGAGATAAGTCATGGGCTGCATGCGGTCATAAGAATGCCCGTAAGCACAATGTGGTCAACTCCTTATATATCGAAGCGAAGGATCTGGAAAAGACCGTGATCGAGCGCTATGAGCGCTATGAGCTGATAAAGAAGAACGAGCAGCGCAGCGAAAGCTACCTTACCGAAGACGCGGATATCGTGGTAGTTGCGTTCGGAGCTTCGAGCCGTGTTTCAAGGAGCGCAGTCAATGCCGCCCGCGCAAAGGGCATAAAGGCAGGACTGTTCAGACCCATTACTCTGTGGCCTTATCCCGTGGATGCGCTGGAAAAGACCATACCGACTGCCAAGAAATATCTTGTGGTGGAAATGAACATGGGTCAGATGCTTGAGGATGTGAAGCTGGCTGTTAACGGCCGCAAACCCGTTGAATTCTTTGGAAGAACAGGCGGCATCATCCCGACACCCGGCGAGATACTGGATGTCATTGAAAAAATGTAAGTGAAGGCATATATGCCTGATCGATCATGACTTGAACAGCCAGATGTGAACAGACTGACTGATCAGGTGTGTTTTTGAATGATAAGGAGATAAAAATGGCAGTAGTATTTGAAAAACCCCATGCGCTGGCAGATATCCCGTTTCATTACTGTCCGGGATGCACGCACGGGATCGTACACAGACTTGTTGCCGAGGCAATAGACGAATTGGGCGTTGAAGGCGATGCGGTAGGTATTGCTTCCGTCGGATGCTCGGTATTCAGCTATAACTATTTTAACTGCGATATGATACAGGCACCTCACGGCCGTGCTCAGGCTGTTGCTACAGGCGTGAAGCGCGCTCACCCCGACAGCGTGGTATTTACATACCAGGGTGACGGAGACCTTGCGGCTATCGGAACCTGCGAGACTGTTCACGCGGCTACTCGCGGTGAAAATATCACGGTGATCTTCATCAACAATGCCATATATGGTATGACCGGCGGACAGATGGCGCCCACCTCGCTTCCCGGGCAGGTTACCCAGACCACTCCCTACGGTCGTGACGTAAAGACGGCAGGCTACCCGATCCGCATGTGCGAGATGCTTTCGACTCTGGACGGAGTAGCACTTGCACAGCGTGTTACCGTAGACAATGTAGGTCATGTAAATCAGGCCAGGAAGGCGATCCTTAAGGCATTTGACAACCAGATCAACAAACGCGGATATTCGATCATAGAGGTAGTATCCACCTGCCCCACCAACTGGGGTATGGCGCCCAAAGACGCGCTGAAGTGGCTTGAGGATAATATGCTCCCGTATTATCCACTGGGAGTCTATAAGGATGTAACCGCAAAGGGAGGTGAGCAGTAATGGCCAATACAATGAATGTGCTGCTCGCCGGATTCGGTGGACAGGGAATTCTTTTTGCCGGAAAGGTAATGGTTTATTCCGCTCTGATCGAGGGGAAGGAACTTTCATGGCTTCCTTCATACGGTCCCGAGATGAGAGGAGGAACCTGCAACTGCAGCGTCGTGATCAGCGATGAGGCAGTGGGTTCTCCGCTTGTGACCAATCCTGACGTGCTCATAGCCATGAACCGTCCTTCACTGGAGAAGTTCGCAGGCAATGTGGTTCCCGGCGGAACCATCCTGGTAGACAGCTCCACCGTGGATATAAAGGTTGACAGGAACGATGTGGAGGTGTTCTACGTTCCCGCGACAAAGATGGCTGATGAGGCGGGACTTAAAGGACTTGCCAATATCATACTCGTAGGAAAGCTCTTCAGGGAAAAAGGATTTGTAAGCCAGAGCGCGCTTGACGCCGGACTTGCCAAGTGCATACCGGCCAAGAAGCAGGAAATGCTGGGCTTTAACCAGAAGGCTCTGGAACTTGGAATGAATTTTGAGTAAAATATAAAGGCGCGGTTTATACCGCGCCTATTATTCCGGCTTCATTTCCGAGTGAAGCGATCCTTATGGATGTCTGTGTATCCGAGTGCAGTGAGAATACTTCCGGCTGCACTCTTTTTATGAGTTCATTTAGCAGCGTGGAACCGACACCGCTCATACCGCCTCCGATGGCCAGTACATCGGGCTGGAGAAGATTGATGATGTTGACGACTCCCGCTGTCAGATCCTTCATATACTCATCAAAAACCTGCGAAGAGGTCTTGTCGCCTGCCATCAGGGCTTTATAAAACAATTTGCCGTCGATCGCGGACGGATTGTTCTCGGAGAGCTTGTTGAGCAGACTGTACTGGTTGGTGATCGCGGCTTCCCGGGCTCTCGTGGCAAGCGCCGTTCCGGAGCAGTAGGCTTCGAGGCAGCCGCGTCTGCCGCAGGAACAATGTCGTCCGTCTACACGTATGACCATGTGTCCGACTTCTCCCGCCGCCATATTGCAGCCTTCTACTATATCACCTTTGTAAATATACGCTCCTCCGACTCCGGTTCCGAGAGTAAGCATAAAAAACGATCTCGCTCCTTTACCGGAACCCGCGACGTATTCACCGCGCGCGGCTGCGTTCGAATCGTTGATAAGTGATACCGGAAGTCCTGTACGCGCGGCCACCATACCGGCGAAGGGAACATCATAAAAACCGATATTGTTGGCGTCTTTGACTATACCGCCTTCAACGCTTCCGGGGATACCGATGCCTATTTTATCAAAAGCCGACATGGAAACATTGACCTTGGCGGCAAGGCGGAACACCATGCGAGCGAGGTCCGCGGCAATAAGTTCAGGGTCACAGCCGTGCCGTGTGAGCAGGTTTTCACGCTCTATGATCTCATTTTTTTCATCTATGATCCCACCGGCGGTGTTGGTACCGCCGAGGTCTATACCGACCTTATACATGTATTCACATCCTTCTTATGATCTTAAGTGGCTGAACAGTTTTCTCAAGTGAATATTATCACAATTATCACGTAAAATCTATAAAATTTTTAAATAAACTTCACAAAGTCAATAAAGTGTGGTAAACTGATACCTTGTAGGAGTATATGCATTAGAATGATGCGGTTGAAAGGATTATTGCTATGAATACTATTACTCTGATCATGCTGCTGGGCGCGACCGGTATATCTATTTTCAATATGGTCATGGTCATATATACTAACTATAAATTCAGAGACCGTATGGCTGAAGGCGGACAGAAGGTGGTGGCTTTGGCCGATCTGACCGGCGGCCTGGGTATAGTGTCCGTCATGGGCTGTATCATAAACATCATCATGTATATTTTTGAGAAGGATGAGGCCTCGATGCTGTTCCTTTCGATAGGGTTGCTGATATCATCCCTGAACGTCATGCTCATCATGCGTTTCAGAGGAATCCAGAACCAGAAGCTGGGAGATACCCTGCGCCGTAATGAAGAGCTTCTCAATGAAAGAAACAAGATCATGGCCAACGTTTCACACGAAATACGTACGCCCATGAACACGATCATAGGAACTAACGAAGTCCTGCTCAATGATGACGACATGCCCTCAGTTTTCAAAGAAAAGCTGGGCAACATTTCCGAGGCCGGTAATTCGCTTTTGCATGTCGTAAACAATCTTATCGACTTTACCAAGATCGAATCCAAGCGTCTGGATATCCTTGAGACCAACTATAATGTCAGGGAACTGATCATCAATATCGTAGACAGCTCCAGAAACGCGATCCATGAGAAAAATCTTGACTTTAAGATCAATATAGACAATGATATTCCTTCCGTGCTTCACGGCGATGAAGTGAGGATCATGCAGGTAGTCAGCAATATTCTTGACAATGCGTGCAAATTTACAAATAAGGGCATCATATCGCTGGATATCAGGGCAAAAAAGGTGTCTGAGGATCAGGTGCTCCTGTGCTTTGAGATACAGGATACCGGTATAGGCATTCCCGAACATGAGAGAAGGACTGTGTTCAATGCCTCCATGGTCAATAATTCACGTGATGACCACAGGCAAAAGGGCGCGGGTCTGGGACTTCTCATATCCAAAAACATCATCGACGGCATGCATGGCGCTATAAGCTTTGAAACAGAAGTTGGAACCGGAACGCAGTTTAATATAACCATCCCGCAGGCGATCATAGATGCGACTCCCATAGGCGAGCTCGACGGGATCAAAGGATGCGGCAAGCATTACATGTTTACCGCACCCGGTGCCAAAGTACTCGTGGTTGACGACAATATCGTCAATCTGTTCGTTGCCAAGGAAATTCTTGAGAAGTATGATATTGACGTAACCACGGCTTCCAGCGGACAGGAGTGTCTGGACATAGTAAACGGCAATGTTTATGACATTATCTTTATGGATTATGTTATGCCGGGTATGGACGGTCATGAAACTCTCGTCAAGATACGCGAACAGGGCAGTGAATATCTGAACAGGGTTCCCGTCGTCGCTCTTACCGCGCAGGCACTTAACGGCGCGGATAAGATATACAGAGAAGAGGGCTTTGAGGATTATCTGTCCAAACCGCTCAAGGTGGATGAACTTGAGAATGTTCTCCTTAAACTGCTTCCTGAGAAATCGATTGTTCATAAGGATTTCGGACCGGGAGAGGAACTGGATCTGGAAGGGCAGCAGTGGTTCAGACGCATCACAAGCGTACTTAAGGACGTGGATGTAAGAAAAGGATTGTCGCATTGCGGTAACGAGTATTCGGCATATATGAACCTTCTGCGCACCATCGCTTCTGATGGCGACAACCAGCTTGCCAAGCTTAATACCGCATTTGAACAGACCAATCTGGATGATTACCGTATAGCGACACATACCATGAAAAGCGTTACGGCTTCGGCCGGCGCAATGTCCCTGTCGCAGTTTTGCAAGGAACATGAGGATCATGCTAGGTTCAATGATGTCAACTATATCAGAAATCATTATCAGACGCTGCTTGATGGCTATAAGAACTTCCTGAACAGGATCGAGACCGTACTGCAGCGTGAAGGCGAGGTCAAGGGCAGGCCTAAGAACCCGATCCGCAAAAATGCTGACTCTCAGGTCGTAAAGGATCTGGCGGCCAAGCTTTTGGATGCCCTTGACCAGTATGATGTGGATGAAGCAGAAAAGCTGCTTACCGCGCTCGATGAGCTCAGCCTGAAAAAGGAATGCCAGCAGGCAGTCGCGCAGGCCAGGAACCAGCTTATACTGTTTGACTATGACAAGGCGGCTGAAGCGATAAAGAACGCGTTTGAAGTGTAACATCGGGAGTGTATCGGGATTTGAAGATAAGTGGGTTTATAAAACGGATGCTTCCGCTTTTGGGCTGTATCTTTCTGATGTTTGCAGTTTCGGCTGCAAGTCCGGTTCTGGCAGAAAGCGGAAACAGGGTGGAGCTTGACGGGCTTGTATATCTTTTGGAGAAGCCGCAGGGCGGTGACGACTGCGGTACGGCTGTAGTTGTGGATCATAACAGCGAATGGGAGACTCCGTCCGTTGAGATACCGGAGGAGATAGAGATCCGGGGCAGAAAGGGAAAAGTTTTGCGCTACCGTATCACAGGGATAGCCGATGGAGCGTTTGCCATGTGTTCCTTCGAGACGATCAGGCTGCCTGAGGGACTGGTAAGTATCAGCGGCGCGTGCTTTTATCACAGCTCATGTTTAAAGGAACTGATCATACCGGCAAGCGTTGAGAATATCGGAGCGGGCGCGTTTTCGTATTGCCCGGTGCTTTCCCTGAAGGTAAATAATAAGAATCCTTTTTTTACTGTCAGGTCACATGTCCTTTATTCAAAAGATATGACAGTTCTTATGTACGCCGATGCATATGCCCGAAAGCGTCTGGTGATCCCTGAGGGAGTGAAAGAGATAGCTCCCTATGCCTTTGAGGGCAATAGTACGCTGATACGGGTGGTAATGCCAAAGACACTTAAAAAAATAGGCATGAGAGCTTTTTTTGACTGCCGCGCCTTGGAAAGAGCGGATATTCCTGCTTCCGTAGAGGAGATAGACGGCAATCCTTTTGCGTATTGCGCTGTGTTGTCAAAGATCACGGTGAACAGATCAAATAATAATTATTATGCTGCTTCAAACGGGCTTCTGCTCTCTGCTGACAAACGTCATCTGATATCTGCGTCGGCAGCCGCGGGGAGTGTGTCCATACCGGCAAAGGTATATTATATTGATGATCTTGCCGCCACCGGCAATACCCGGATCACGCATGTTACATTCAGCAAGAGGCTGAAGAGTATAGGCGAGGCTGCCTTTTATGACTGTACGGGGCTTGAGAGCATCTTCTTTTCAAAATGCGGATTTACCTTTAAAAGCGTGAAAAAGGTGTTCGGAAACTGTGCCTATCATCTTGAGGCAAGTGTTCCCTACAAATATTTCAATGATCCTGAATTCATGAAAGGCTTGAAAAAGAATCTCGGGGCGGGGGCAATTACGGTAACCCGGTAAAACAGTTTTAATATGAGGTGTATGCAATATGTTTGACTATGTTGTAAGCTATGATGTAGCTGGATTTGTCCTGATATTTGTGCTGTCCGCGGTCTATTTTACCAGACGGCGTTTTGATACCGCGCAGAACAGGATGTTTTCTTATATGGTACTTTTAGGAGCGGCAAGCGTTGTGCTGGATCTTATTTCAGTGGTGATGCTTACATACAGGAAGACAGTTCCTGTTTCCATCAATTATATCATCAACATCCTCTATTTCCTTATCACCGGACTGGTAGCGGTAATGTTCTGTATTTATTCGCTCAATGCCACCAACGCTATCTCAAATCTGGGCAGTGGCTCCGCCGAGATGCTGATCTTAGAGACACCTTACATACTGTATGCTTTGCTGATCCTGTCAACTCCGTTCACCCATTATGTTTTTTATTTTGACGAAAACCGGGATTACGTTCAGGGACCGTTTATGTACGCAATTCTGGTGATGTTTGTCATATATGTTTCCTACAGTGTGGTCAGGATATCGTTCTTTAACGCGGGAGTTACCTTCAGACGCAGATTTCCGTATTATATCTTTGCCTCGCTCCTCCTGTCATCGATAGTTCTTCAGAGTGTGTTCAAGGACTACCTGCTTTACGGCTTTGCCTTTGCCATAGGACTGATCCTGCTTTTCCTTTTTGAAAATAATTCCACCGACTATGTAGATTTTAATTCACAGTTGTTCAATCGCAGCGGTATGCGCATAAGGGTCGGGGATTATGTACAGACCGATGAGGCTATGTGTACCGTTGGTTTTGGTTTCAATGATTATCTTATTACTTCCTATGGCGATGATTCGACCAATGTCGACTATGTAGTGAATAAGATCGGCTCATTCCTTTTAGACAAGTTCCCCGACAACAATGTGTTTTATCTGGGCAATTATATTTTTGCCGTCATCTGTCCTCCGGATGGAGCAGACGAGGCTGTAGGCGTGATCCTGGAGCGTTTTTCAAAGCTTTGGACACTTCATGACGGTGATATAAAACTGAATATCGGTATCTGCAAGATCAGTTATCCCGATGATTACGGCTCGACGCTGCAGCTCATCGACGCTGTAGAAAAGGGAGTTCAGGCATCTATCGACCGTGGAGGAAAGGTTCTTGCCGCGGATGATATCAGACATGAACAGGAGCGCAGGATAAAGCTGCTCGAAGAGTCTCAGGAACAGCTGCGTGAAAAGTTTGACGAAGCAGAGATCAAGATGCAGAAAGCCCTCGAGGCAGACAAATCAAAGACCTTATTCCTTGCGCAGATGTCTCATGAGATACGTACGCCTATGACCGCCATTCTGGGTATGACAGAACTGCTCATGCGTGACTCGAATGATCCGAAGGTTCTTGATCATGCCAATGCCATTATGAGCTCGGGCAAGACTCTGGTCGGTATTATCAATGATATCCTGGATTTCTCTAAGATAGAGGCCGGCAAGCTGCAGATATCCTGCGAGGAGTATTATTTTACATCCACTTTCTATGATATCCTGAACAATGTGGAACAGCGTATCAGTGATAAAAGACTTGATTTTGTGGTATATTTTGATCCGAAACTGCCTGCGTCGTTCTATGGGGATGAGGTCAGGATAAAACAGATCATCATCAACCTGCTGACCAACGCGTGCAAATATACAGAAGTAGGTCAGGTGGATCTGAAGGTATTTGCTTCGGATTTTGAAGGCGATAACTGCATCCTGAATATCGTAGTCGCCGATACCGGTGTCGGGATAGCGCAGGAGAACATGGGCAAACTGTTCAACGGTTTTGAACGTCTCGGCGCTACCAAGAACAAGGCCATAGAGGGTACGGGTCTGGGACTGGCTATAACGAAGCAGCTGGTAGACGCGATGCAGGGAACTATCGAGGTTCAGAGCGAACTGGCCAAGGGCTCCACATTTACTGTCAGGATCCCTCAGAAGATCGTGGATTCAAGAGATTCCATCGTTATTGAGAACTGCGATAAACTGAGATTTCTGATCTATTGCGGGTCGCTCAATGAACTTAAGAATTACCGGGCCACCCTTAAGGATTTTGATATCACGGTGGACTATACTACCAATGCCGATGACTTAGACCGGAAGGTAAAGGAAAATGAGTACTCTCATATACTGCTGCCCCTGGGAGAATTTGACCGCAGAGTGAAGGCAAAGGATCCGCTTGTTGATGACCAGAGGGTGGTGGTAGGCTTGTATTATCGTCAGTATATGGCCGATGTCAAGGGTCACAGAACGATCAACATGCCTATCAGCAGTATTAATTTAAGTACCCTGATCCTGGAAAACACAAACGCCTCAAAGAAGCATGAGAGTCTGAAGTCGTATGATTACGTGGCACCTGATGTGGATATGCTGGTAGTTGACGATAACCTGGTAAATTTAAGGATATTCGTAGGTCTGCTTGATAATCATAAGATGCGTATTTTTACCGCGGACAGCGGTATCCACTGTATAGAGATGTGTCAGAGAATGAAGTATGACCTGATATTCCTCGATCATATGATGCCTAAAAAAGACGGCATTGAGACACTGCATGAGATGCGCGAGGATCCTTCAACGCTCAATGCGGATACTCCGGTCGTAGCGTTTACCGCCAATGCGGTAAGCGGTATGAGGGATATGTTCCTGGAACAGGGATTCTCCGATTTTCTTTCCAAGCCCATAGAGCTTGCCAAACTGGAAGATATCCTGAGCGCATATCTGCCTGAAGAAAAGATCATCACCGTCAAGAGCGACATGGCGGCATATAACGAGATAGTAAACCGCAAAGAGGAGAACCTGCTGGAGGTGACCAGCGTAAGTGACGGAGATGACGGTTCGTTTGTCATCGAAGGCATAGATATGGAACAGGCACTGTTCTACTCAGGTAACAGCTATGAGACCTTAAAGAACGTTCTTGAAGTATTCTTAAGCGATGGCAAGAACAAGCTCGACCTTCTTGTAAAATATGTGGAAGAAGAGGACTATGACAACTACAGGATAGAGATTCACGCTGTAAAAAGCCTTTGCAAAGGCATAGGCGCCATGGAGCTTTCGGAGAAGGCAAGGCGTCTTGAAGAGGCCTGCAAGCAGTCAGATCACGATTATGTCCGGGCCAATGCCCAGGAAGCTTACACCGATTATGTGATGCTGCTCGGACGTATCGAAGAGGCGCTCTCAGGTCTAAAAGAGAAAGATCGCGCCAAAAGCTCATCCGCGTCAGGAACTGAAGCGGAACCCATACTTGATGTGGGCGAACAGCTTTTATGCGCGAAGCTTCTGCTTGCTGAATTTGAAGGCGACGCCGCAACCAAGCTGATAAAGGATCTGATCGGACGCAGCGGCCTCGCCGAAGATATGAAAAACGCGATTGAAGAAATTGATAAGAAGCTGGCTCTGTATGATTACGACGGAGCGGCTGAAAAGATCGAGGAGCTTCTATGAAGATTAATTCACTGCTTATCAAGAATTTCAAGACCATCAGGGAACTGAATATTGATGACATTGACAGGGCGATGATCGTAGTCGGAAAGAACAGCACCGGAAAAACTACGATCCTTCATGCCATACGCGCTGTTGCGGGGCGTTATGAGGTAAAAGAAACGGACTTTCACAATCCCTCGCGCAATGTGGAAATAGCCGTGGAACTCGAGATCACCAATGATGATATCCAGTTGTTCTATAAGAACGGTGTGCTGAGTGTCTATAAGACATTTAACATGTGGTATGATGAGTTCTGCCTGAAGCTTCCGAGTTTTGAGAGACGCAAGACTTCAGGCTCGGAGGAACAGTGGGAGAGCGAGAATACACCTGCCGCGCTTTCGGATGATGATCTCGGCGGGATACTCAGATTCGTTTTTGTGGTGGATACCGATCTCAATATCAGATATTCCGACGGGATCAACCGTAATAACAACAACATAAAAAAGGTATTTCCAAACTGCCATTTCATAGACGTTTCAAGGAATATAAAAGATATTCAGAACGATATATTTTTCTCGGAGACCGAGGATACGCTTATCGGAGTCAGGGATAATTTCTGTGTCGAGGATCATGCCAGACCCTGCGTGGACTGTTTCAGATGTATTCCGGCCATAGAAAGCAAGCCGCCGGTTGAAATGAGCATAGTTGAAACCGTGCGCCTGCTGGAATATAAGCTTATGCAGGTAAAGCTCGATTCCTTCATGGGTAAGCTCAATCACTACTATACCATGAACAGTGGAAGACAGCAGAATATCAAGTTCGTCATGAACCTTAACACCGAGAACCTGCTGAAGCTCGATACGGTAGTACTCAGCAAGGAACGATACAGCGCGGACTCGGTCGAGACCATGAGCGCCGGTGCCAAGAGCATATATATCTTAAGCCTGCTGCAGGCATATATCGAGGAGAGCAATGCCATCCCCAGCCTGATCCTGATCGAGGATCCCGAGATATATCTTCACCCGCAGCTGCAGAAGGCTGCCAGTGAGATACTGTACAAGCTTTCTTCCAAAAATCAGGTTTTCTTCTCCACCCATTCGCCAAATCTGATCTTCAATTTTAATTCGAGGCAGATCAGACAGGTGGTTCTCGATGATGACGGCAATACGACTATCAATACGAATTCGGATATCGATGTGATACTTGATGATCTGGGATATTCGGCCAACGACCTCATGAACGTCAATTTTGTATTCATCGTCGAAGGCAAGCAGGATTCCAACCGCCTGCCGCTGCTACTGAACAAGTATTATTCTGAGATCTACAATGACGACGGGACGCTTCAGAGAGTTTCGATCATTACCACTAACAGCTGCACGAACATAAAGACCTACGCGAATCTGAAATACATCAATAAGCTGTATCTGAAGGATCAGTTCCTGATGATAAGGGACAGCGACGGTAAAAATCCTCAGACACTCGTTAAACAGCTGTGCAACTATTATTTCTCGAGGTCACAGGAGGACAAAGGCAATCTTCCCAGGATACAGCCCAGAAACATACTGGTGCTCAAGTATTATTCCTTTGAGAATTACTTCTTAAATCCTGTCGTCATGACGAAGATCGGGGTCATAAACTGTGAGGAGGAATTTTACAATACGCTTCTGGAAAAGTTCAAAAGCTATCTTCACAAGCTCGCCAGCGTCAAGCATATGCGTGAGGTGACCGGACTGGTGATCCGGACCAAGGAAGACTTAAAGCGCAATATGGAAACCATAAAGATATATGTGAGAGGTCATAACCTTTTCGACATATTCTACGGCCGGTACAAGGGTGAAAAGGAAAACGAGATCTTAAGCGCATATATAGACGCGGCGCCCAGATCCGACTTTGCGGACATCCTGAATGCGATTGACAATTTTATTTATTTTATGAACCGCAGGAAGGAAGAAGCAGAGGATAGTACAGACACGGTTACCGAGATAGTTTACTCAAAGCATAAAAAGAAAAAAAAGAAAAAATACAGACCTGTCGATTAAACCGGCAGGCCTGTTATTTTTATCTTGTCGATCCTGTTTTTTTCTACATCAGTGACAGTAAAGGTGATGCCGTCAGCGGAAACGGTCTCTCCCTTCACCGGAAGATGGCCCAGAAGATGTATCACATGCCCGGCAATGGAATCATAATCATCCGATTCGATGGAGAGCCCAAGCTTTTCATTGACTTCATCAAGGTTGGTTGCTCCCAGAACTTCGACACTTCCGTCATCCAGCCTGGAAATGCTGTCAGCCTCGTCTAAGTCATATTCATCACGGATCTCTCCGACGATCTCTTCCAGGAGGTCTTCTATGGTAATAAGACCGGCGGTGGAACCGTATTCGTCGAGAACTATGGCGAGAGATTTATATTCTTCGCGCATGTCGCTCATCAGTTCACGCGTGTTTTTCTGTTCATAGGTAAAATAGGCAGGCCGCATATAGTCCTTTATGCTGAAGGGAGTGGCCGGATCATATTTGATAAGTACATCCTTGGCCCAGATGATACCGACAATATTGTCACGGCTGCCGCTGTATACAGGCATGCGTGAATATTCGTCTTCCCTGAAGGCAGCCAGAAGGTCGGGATAGGAGATATCGGTTGAAACACATTTCATGTTGATGGCCATCACCATACAGTCCTTTACCAGTGTATCACCGAAATCAACAACGTTATTGATCATATCCCGCTCATCGTTTTCCAGGACTCCGTCGTCGTGGCTTTCGTCCACGAAGGTCAGCAGCTCATTCTCTGTGATATGGCTGCCTGTGGAGGCGGTATCGGCGCCAAACAGCTTGAGCACCAGATTTGCCAGCTTTGTGACCAGAAATGTCACCGGAGTGAGTACGATCATAAGGATGTTTATGAACGGCGCGTATCTGGCGGCCAAAGAATGCGCTTTGCGGGCAGCGAGCGTTTTGGGAGTGATCTCTCCGAATATGAGGATGATGAGAGTGAGGACACCGGTCGCGATACCTACGGCGGTGCTGCCGAAGAATCTGATCATAAGTGTTGTGGTGAGCGAAGAAGCAACAATATTTACGAGGTTGTTGCCAACCAGGATAGTGCTGAGGAGCTTCGTATGGCTGTCCAGAAGCTTCAGGATGAGAGCAGCGCGTTTTGAGCCATCCTCGGCCTCACTCTTTAAGCGTATCCTGTTTACTGACATGAAGGCGGTTTCGGCGGATGAAAAGAATGCCGAAAGAACAAGTAAAATGATCAATATGACAAGCCGCAAGACGGCATCCGGTTCCAAGATAGGTATCTCCTTTACGTGTGTGGATAATAACATGTTTACAGAAGATGTTATCATAATTTCAACAAATATTAAAGATAAATTTCGTTTAAAATTAAATTTAATTTTTGTTGAAATTTTGTCAAAACCGTAGTAAAATATTTTAGCGTTTGTTTCGACAAGCACATCATGATATAGGGGGTCGGTGTCATGGATGACCTGCTGGAAAAGATACAGAGACTTATGGAAAATAAGTCCTATAAGGAATTCCGCGAGATATGTACGGAACTGAATGAAGCGGATATGGCTTCTCTTCTTGAAAAACTGGATGAAGATGAGAGACTGAAGTTCTTCAGGATACTGCCGAAGGATATGGCAGCGGATGTTTTCGCTTATCTGCCTATAGACGTACAGCAGAACCTGATCTTAAAGTTTTCTCTCGGAGAGGCTGCCCGTATCATAGAGGATCTGGACGTGGATGATGCTGCCGACCTGATGGATGAAATGCCTGCCAACGTGGTGACCAAGCTGCTCGCCAATACCAGCGCCGAGACCAGGAGCACCATTAACCAGCTGCTCAAATACCCCGATGATTCCGCCGGATCACTTATGACCACGGAATATGAGGCATTAAAACAAAATCTTACCGTGGAACAGGCTCTTGACAAGATCAGACGGGACGGTATCGATAAGGAAACGGTCAACAACTGCTATGTACTTGATCCGCAGCGCCGTCTGATAGGCACTGTGACGTTGAGACAGATCATATTTTCAAACGCGGATCAGCTGATAGGCGATATCATGGAGGAAAGGGTCATTTCCGTGTCGACCCTTACCGACCAGGAGGAAGTTGCCCGAGAGATCCAGAAATACGACTTTAACGCAATGCCTGTTGTAGACAGCGAAGGACGTATGGTCGGTATTATCACTATCGACGATATCATCGATATCCTGCAGCAGGAGGCCACCGAGGATATCGAAAAGATGGCGGCTATTTCGCCTTCCGATATGCCATATCTTAAGACGGGCGTGTTTGAAACCTGGAAAAAGCGTATTCCGTGGCTGTTACTGCTCATGATCTCCGCCACATTTACCGGTATGATCATAAGTCATTACGAAGAGGCCTTAGGAGCATATATCGTACTCACCTCATTTATCCCGATGCTCATGGATACCGGAGGTAATGCCGGTTCACAGGCGTCGGTATCAATTATCCGTGCATTGTCTCTGGATGAACTTGAGTTTAAGGACATCGGAAAAACTATCTGGAAAGAGATAAGAGTTGCGGTGCTGATTGGAATAACTCTTGCTGTGGCCAATTTCGGCAAACTGCTGCTGATCGACCGCGTGAGTGTTTCCATAGCTGCTGTTGTATGCCTGACGCTGGTGGTTACGGTGTTTGTGGCCAAGTTCGTGGGCTGCACGCTGCCTATGCTCGCCAAGAGGATCGGATTCGACCCGGCAGTCATGGCCAGCCCGTTTATTACGACTATTGTTGACGCGCTTTCGCTGATGATCTATTTCTCATTTGCCACAGCGCTGTTAGGAATATAATCATAATTGATCGATAAGGATATACACATGAAAACGATAACAGGGATCATTTCTGACAAACTTTCAGCAGCCTTTTCGGACTGCGGATATGATGGAAAATACGGCGTTGCCGGGATATCAAACCGTCCCGACCTGTGCCAGTTCCAGTGTAACGGCTGTATGGCGGCCGCAAAGGAGTATAAAAAGGCACCTCTTGCGATAGCACAGGAGATCGTGCAGAAACTTTCAGGTGACACCTTCTTTTCAAAGGCTGAGGCCTGTCCTCCGGGATTTATCAATATCTCCCTCAGCGACGCGGTGCTGGCAGGGTATGCGGCAGATATGGCACGCAGTGAGCGCCTCGGATTCGAGCCCGGACATACAGGCAGGACCGCGGTGGTCGATTATGGCGGAGCCAATGTTGCCAAACCGCTTCATGTCGGGCATTTACGTCCGGCGATCATAGGAGAATCCGTAAAAAGGATTGAGAAATATGACGGTTATGAAACAATAGGAGATGCGCATCTGGGAGACTGGGGGCTTCCTATCGGTCTTATCATTACAGAGATGGCTGCCAGAAATCCGGAGCTTCCCTATTTTGATCCGGAATATACGGGAGAATATCCTGATAAATGCCCTGTCTCGATAAGTGACCTCGAGGAAATATATCCCACTGCGAGCGCCAGATCGAAGGAGGATGAGGAGTACCGCAGCCGGGCGAGAACGGCGGTAGTCGATCTGCAGAAGGGAAGACGCGGTTATATCGCTCTCTGGAAGCAGATCATGGATATTTCGAAGGCTGACCTGCGTAAAAACTATGACAATCTGAATGTCCATTTTGAACTGTGGAACGGCGAAAGCGATGCCGATGCTCTGATCATGCCCATGATCGAAGAGATGAAGAAGAAGGGCATAACCAGGATAAGCGAAGGCGCGCTGGTTGTGGATGTCAAGGAAGATACGGATAAAAAGGAGATGCCGCCCTGCATTCTGCTCAAATCGGACGGTGCCGCAATTTACGCCTCTACCGATCTGGCGACATTGGTAGACCGCGAGAACAGGTTCCATCCCGACAAGGTGATCTATGTGGTGGATAAAAGACAGGGACTCCATTTTGAACAGGTATTCAGGACATCACGCAAGGCAGGGATAGTCAGGGATGAGACTGAACTGATCTTCTTGGGAAACGGAACCATAAACGATAAGAACGGAAGTCCGTTCAAGACCCGCGACGGCGGCGTCATGAGGCTTGAAGCCCTGATAGGCGATGTTGTAGACAAGGTTCTGGAAAAGATGTCTGACAGGGATATGACCGGGGAGGAGAAAAACCGGATCGCGCGCATAGTGGGTCTGGCTGCCCTCAAATACGGGGATCTGTCCAATCAGGCTACCAAAGACTACAATTTTGATATCGACAGGTTTACTTCCTTCGAGGGGAATACCGGTCCCTATATCCTTTATACCATGGTGCGCATCCGTTCGATACTTGAAAAATGCGGAATGAGTGAATTTGAGAAGCTCACGGGCTGCGACTGTGATTTTAAGAATGTCACACCCTTTGAGGAAGGATGGCTTGAGGGACTGTGCAAAGACAGGGAGATATCTGAAAGCGAAAGAAAGCTGCTGCTGTCACTCACCTCATTTTCCTCCGCTTTAAGGTATGCGGCGGATGAGCTGGCGCCTCACAGGCTGTGCTCGTTTATCTATGAGTTGTCGGATTGTTTCAATGGATTTTACCATGACAACAGGATCGTGACCGAGGAAAAAGACTCACTTAAAAAAGCCTGGATCGCACTGATACTCCTTGTGTACGAGGCACTGGGCATAGTTCTTTATCTGTTGGGAATAGTAGTTCCTGAACGTATGTAATAATATTTCTTTTATTTCGGAGGACTTATGTTTATCGGGAGGAAGGAAGAACTAAAGCAGCTGGAAACCATATACGCGAGTGATCACAGCAATCTTCTGGTGCTTTACGGAAGAGAAGGGATCGGAAAGACCGCGCTCGCTCTTCAGTTCAGTGAGGGGAAGGAGTTTTTCTACTACCAGTCCGTACAGGTAAGTGAGGCGGAGCAGGAGAACAGGCTTGATGAGCTCTTTGAAAAATGCATGGGAGCGGGAAGCCCGGAATCGGACGGCGATAATGATACCTTGAAAACCGCCGCAAAAGCCAAAAAGGTATTTATCATTGACGAATTCCATTTCGCGATGAACGAGAAGCTGCCTAAGGTGCTGCTGGAGATAACCGGCAATGAGCAAAAATACGGCAGATTCATGCTGTTGCTGTTATCGTCATCGGTTAACTGGGTTGAAAACTCGATGATATCGGAGTATAAGGAGTTTTCCAGGGAGATCACCGGTATCATTAAGCTGAAGGAACTGAGCTTTGCCGAGACGGTGCTGTGGTTCCCCAAATCCTCGGCTTCCGACTGTGTGGTGATCAGGGCTCTTTTGGGCGGTGTTCCCAAATACCTGAAGCTGTGGCAGGAAAACAGGCGTATAAGGGAAAATATGCTGAATCTGTTCTTTCAGCATGACAGTATTCTGAAAAACGAAGCGGAATACCAGCTCAAGCTCGAACTACGTGAACTGAGCGCGTATAATACGATCCTTACGGCTCTGGCCAGCGGAAGATACAAACTCAATGACATTTATGAGTATACCGGGTTTAACCGTGCCAAGATAAGCGTTTACATTAAAAACCTTATTGAGATGGATGTGGTGGAGAAAGTATTTTCCGTGAGTGTCCGCAACAGCGAAAATACCAAAAAAGGACTGTACAGGATAAAGGATAATTTCCTGAATTTTTATTATGCCTTTGTATTTCCGAATGTTTCGCGTATTGAGCAGGGTGAGGGAAAAGCGGTTTATAACGACATAGTCCTTCCGGATTTTGACCGTTACATGCGCAGCCCCTTCGCGGAGGTCAGCAGGGAGTATCTGGATCTGATGTCAAAATACAGGAAGCTTGGAAAGAATTACAGCGAATGGCATTACTGGTTCGGCAAGAACGGTATCCTGGATGTCGTGGGTATGGACGGTGAGGACAATATCATCGTAGCGATATGCGCTTATTCCGACAGAAAAGCGGGAATTGAAAAATATGATGAGATGATCAGGCTTTCCGAAGAGGCGGGAATAAAGCCTTCCAAGATGTGCATTTTCTCAAAGTCGGGATTTACACCCGAGCTTACCAGGCAGGCCAAAGAGGAACAGGTGATGCTGGTGTCGATGGCAGATATGTAGTTTTAGTTTTTCGTTTGACTTAATTTTGAGATATTGGTATAATACCATTTATGGAGGAAGTACCGGGATGAAAAAGAAACTGTTTCTATTATTAATACTCACGGTCCTGCTCGCCGGACTTGGGCTTACACAGGCTCATGCCGAGGATGAGGGTACCGACTGGGTTCATTATAAAGGTGTAACGACTGCCAGGGTCAATGTAAGGACCGGACCGGGCGAGGAATATGACAAGGTCGTTCTTGAAGATAAGACTACAAATCTGCAGCTGGACGCGCAGGAAGACGTTATCATTCTTGACGAAGCGGTAGCTTCATCAGGCAAGGTCTGGTATCACGTGAGAGTTACCCGCAACGGCAAGGAGTACGAGGGATTCTCCACGAGTTCATATATTTCCAAGCTTGAGGATCAGGTGATCACGCCTTCGCCTACGCCTATGCCTACCGCGACGCCGACTCCGGTTCCTGCTGAGCCCACCGAAGAGCCGGCCGTAAGCGCTCAGCCTACACAGCCGCTGATCCCTGAGCAGACCGAAACACCCAATGATAAGAGCGGCGTCATGAAAGCCATTCTTATAGTGGTCATAGTGGGAATAGTTGCTTTCATCGCGCTCATGGTCTACAAGATCTTAAAAGACCGTTCGGGCGGCAGGAACTCTGCCTCAAAGAAGATCGATTCGCTTCGCAAGGTGCGTCTGGATGACGGAAAAGGCAACGTGGGCAAGAAGGTTCCCCAGATCAAGAGAGGGGACGTTGACAGGACTGTCAGGGAGAACAGAAGCGAAGTTTACTATCGCAATTCCTATGATGACGCAGACGATGAACAGGACGGATTTGACCAGGGCGGCGAACCCGATGACAAGAGAGCTTTAAGAGATGCCATCGAGCGTCTTCAGGAGCATGATATAGTATATCATACCATCTACGGTGAGGGTGAGGTATACGATAACTCAGATGTCAAGCTGATAGAAGTAAGGTTCGGCAATGATATGCGTTTCTTAAAGAAGGATCAGCTGGTTGCCCGCCGTGAACTGAAGATCGTTGACGAAGAGGATCAGGCTATAGCCCGCAGGCGCAACCGCCGCAGAACCAGTACCAGAAGATAAAAAATGATCTAAAAGGCAGAAACTTGAACTTCAATCCGGTTTCTGCCTTTTATGATTATAAAAACAGTTGCAAAAATCGGCATCTGAAATTATACTTGATGTATATCTGCTTATGGAGGAAATGAGGATGAATTTATGGGGAGGACGGTTTACAGCCGATACGGATTCGCAGGTCTTTGCGTTTAACGCTTCTATCGGGTTTGACAAACGGCTGTATGCCCAGGATATCCGCGGCAGCATAGCTCATGTAAGGATGCTTGGAAAGCAGGGGATCATCACTGTGGGTGAAGCCGATACGATAGCGGCGGCTCTTTCAGATATAAAGGATGACATAGACAACGGAAAACTGACTGTTGATGAGGCGTGTGACGACATCCACAGCTTCATGGAGACCGAACTGATCAGGCGTATCGGTGATACGGGCAAGAAGCTCCATACCGGACGCAGCCGCAATGACCAGGTAGCTCTGGACATGAGACTGTACGCTAGGGATTATGCAGATGATCTGGACGCGGCATTAAAGACACTTCTTAAGACACTGCTGAAGCTCATGAAAGAGCATAAGGATACTTATATGCCAGGATTTACGCATCTGCAGAAGGCTCAGCCGGTGACGCTGGCTCATCATCTGGGAGCCTATTTTGAGATGTTTAAACGCGACAGGGGGAGAATATCCGATATAAGGCAGCGTATGAACTATTGTCCTCTCGGAGCCGGAGCGCTGGCCGGTACCACGTATCCGCTGGATCGCGCATATACTGCTGAGTTACTTGATTTCGACGGACCGACCCTTAACAGCATGGATTCGGTTTCTGACAGGGATTATCTGATAGAGATACTCTCAGCGCTTTCCACGATCATGATGCATCTGTCCCGGTTCAGTGAGGAGATCATTATCTGGAATTCCAACGAATACAGGTTTATCGAGCTGGACGACGCATATTCCACCGGCAGCAGTATCATGCCGCAGAAAAAAAATCCGGACATAGCGGAGCTGGTCAGGGGAAAGACAGGACGTGTATACGGCGCGCTTATGTCGCTTCTTACCACGCTTAAAGGGATACCGCTGGCATACAATAAGGACATGCAGGAGGACAAGGAGGTATTCTTTGACGCCTCCGACACCTGCATCAACTGTGTAAAACTGTTTAACGATATGCTGGCAACAACGCGGTTTAACAGGGAAATAATGGAAAAAAGCGCAGCAGGCGGTTTTACGAATGCTACCGATGTGGCTGATTATCTGGTCGGCAAGGGAATCCCGTTCCGTGACGCACACGGACTGGTCGGACGGCTGGTGCTTATGTGCATAGAACGCGGGATCGCTCTTGATGATCTGGGACTCGATGAGTACAGATCGGTTTCGCCGGTGATCGATGATGATATATATGAGGCTATTGCTGTCAGGACATGTGTACAGCGCCGCAACACTGTGGGAGCGCCCGGACTTAAGGCCATGGAAGCTGAGATCGAAGCCTGTGAAAAGTATCTGGCCGGTTAATTAACTGTTGACAAGAATCCGCTCCGTATTTATTATTGGGTTATGCTGACAGTTTCGTTTAATGAGGAGAAGTATATGGCGTTAGGCAAACGTAATGACACAGAGGTTATAATCGGCGGCAAGAGATATAAGCTCATGGGTTTTGAAAGCGAAGAATATCTTCAGAAGGTGGCCGCATTTATAAACAATAAGATCGCCGAGCTGAAGAGCATGGATTCCTACAGAGGCATGGACAGCGATATGCGCAGTATCCTGCTTCAGATAAATCTGGCCGACGAATACTTCAAGATCAAGAGGCGCTACGAGGATTCGGAGACCGACAGCGATGAAAAGAGCAGTGAGATTTATCAGCTGAAGCATGATATTATCGCGCTCAGGGAAAAGCTGGAGAAGGCAGAAGGCGAAATAGAGCGCTTAAAGGGTGATGTCATCGACGAACAGAAGAAGAACGTGAGGCTGGAAACTGAACTTGATTCCGAGCGCGGCAAGGGATCAAATGTTGTGAAGATGACAAGAAAATGAGTAAGATAAGACATGAACAGAGTTAAAAAAGCGGAATTACTTGCACCGGCAGGATCCTTCGATTCATTAAGGGCTGCGGTAAATGCGGGCGCTGACGCCGTTTATATGGGCGGCGCCCTTTTTAGTGCGCGCGCATACGCGGATAACCCGGATTCGGCCGGTATGAAGGAAAGCATAGATTTCTGTCATTTTTACGGAAAAAAGATATATCTGGCCCTCAACACACTACTGAAAGACAGAGAACTTGATGAGGAACTGGAACGGTTTGTGGCTCCCATCTGCCTTGCGGGGATAGACGCCGTGATAGTACAGGATACCGGAGTCATGAAAAGGCTTGGGGAACTGTTTCCAGACCTGCCGATCCATGTAAGTACGCAGGCGGCAGTCACTATGGCTGAAGGCGCCAATCTTCTCCACGCCCGCTATCCTCAGATAGACAGGGTGGTGGCTGCCAGGGAACTGAGTCTGGAGGAACTCAAAAGATTCCGCAAAGGCACAGAACTGGAGATAGAGGTATTTATTCACGGAGCATTATGCATGAGCTGCTCCGGACTGTGCCTCATGAGCTCCAATATCGGAGAAAGAAGCGGCAACCGCGGACGCTGTGCCCAGGCGTGCCGCAAGCAGTATGATGACAGCTTTCTGCTCTCACCTAAGGATCAGTGCCTGCTGGACAGTATCGGTGAGCTCATAGAAGCGGGAATCGATTCACTGAAGATCGAGGGGCGTATGAAAAGCCCGGAATACACTGCAGGCACTGTGGCTGTTTACAGACAGGCAATCGACGCATTTTATGGAACGAAGGAGGCTGAGGCTTATATCTTTCCTGCTCTTAGAGAGTCTGGGATGACCGGGCGGGATATACTTCCGGAGCTGTATAACAGAGGCGGGTTTAATAAAGGCTATCTGCACGCTCACAACGGGAGAGATATGATGAGCCTGGAAAGACCCAATCACAGCGGCGTCGCGATAGGCGCGGTGGTAAAGACTTCCGGAAGGGAAGCGCTGATCAGAGTTGAACGTGAGGTCTATCCGGGCGATGTGATCGAAATACGGCGCGGTAATGAGAAGATCTATGAATTTACGATAGGCAGCGGAAATGAAGCCGGAAAAACAGAGACAGGCATTTTAAGGTGTCTGACTATGAAGGAACGGCTCGCAGTTAAAGGCGATAAGGTGTTCAGAACGCGTTGCGAGGCACTGCTTTCGGCGATCAGAAAGGAATATATCGAAAAGAATTTAAAAGTTCCGGTCAGGATGAGTTTTAAGGCGGCAGCAGGCGAACCCTTAAGACTTGAAATGGAGACGGCAGACGGCAGGGCAGGGATCATCGTAAACGGGACAAAGGCACTCAGGGCAGATAAGGCACCTCTTGATGAACAGGCGGTAAAAAACAAGATATACAGACTGGGGGATACTGATTTTGATCCGGTATC
The DNA here is from genome assembly GCA_024698555.1 of Lachnospiraceae bacterium. GTDB lineage: Bacteria > Bacillota > Clostridia > Lachnospirales > Lachnospiraceae > RUG11977. The sequence continues at coordinate 1,639 of JAILRI010000274.1, read as the reverse complement.
ATGGGAATGTAAGCTGGAGGATAATATCTTTGTCCGGATTTCAGAGCTCGGACAGCTCCGCAGGGAAGGCGTGGAACAGCTGAAAGCAGCGCTTATAAATGCGGGAACAGCGCGAAGAAGCATCCCCGGAGCCGTGACGCAGTTACGGCAGAATCGGATATGCGGCGGTGAAAGTATTCCGGAACGCAAGGGACCGGATGATATATTTTCACGTGATGAACCGGCGGCCAAAGGCATCACGCTGATCGCTTCCGTATGGAACTTAAAACAGCTGAAAGGAGCGCTTGAGGGCGGAGCGGATGAGATATATATCAACCTGAACGGGCTGGATACCGGCAGGCTCCGGGAGATGCTCCAAAGTGTGGACAATAAAAAAGTAAAGCTTAGCCTGGGACTTCCTTATGTGTGCAGAAGCGGAATATATGACCGGCTTCTTAAGCTTGTGAGAGAGATTACAGCTCTTTATCCGGATATTGGCTTTGTGGTGAGAAATCATGAGGAAACGGCACTTTTGGAATCATTAAGGCGTACCGGTGAAGTAAAGGCGGGTATCCATTTTGATTATATACCCTACTGCATGAACCGTGACGCGTATATGACGGAGGCGCAAAGCTGTACGGTAAGTCCCGAACTTACCTTAGCTGAGGTCAGGGAGATGATGGAAACCGCCCCGGATAAATGCATGGAGATGATCATTTACGGTTTTGTGCCATCTATGATAACGGCTCAGTGCATATATAAAAATAAATATGGCGGATGTCTGAAGGAGCTGCACGGAAGAGCCGCAAAGGAGGCTCCTGTGCTCAATTCCTGCGGGAATTCTTTTCAAACCCGTCAGCTTTGCGATTTCTGTACAAATATCATATATAACGCGTCCTGTCTGAACACTACGGATCGGATCGAAGAGGTCATGCAGGCCGGAATCGGGCGGCTGAGATTCGATTTTACCTTTGAAGATGAAAAAACTGTGGGGGACATCCTGAAATCTGTATCGAAGTCTGCCGGAAGTTTAAACACCGTGACGGAACAGGGACGCCGGACACAGGAAAGGGATAACGGCACCGGTTTCAGGTACACCAGAGGTCATTTTTACAAGGGAGTGGAGTAGTTCCCTTGACATACGGACAATAATCCTCTATAATGGTATCAGTTTATCAATGAACCACCAAAAACAGGAGGAATTGCCAATATGGTTGAGGCAACGAGCTGTGGTGGTGTTGTTATATTCAGAGGCAAGATCCTGCTCCTGTACAAGAATTTTAAGAACAGGTACGAGGGGTGGGTGTTACCGAAGGGAACCGTCGAAGAGGGTGAGGATTATCAGGAGACTGCTCTCAGGGAAGTTAAAGAAGAGACGGATGTAGCGGCTCAGATCATCAAGTATGTAGGAAAGAGCACTTATACCTTCAATACGCCTCAGAATGTTGTCAATAAGGATGTTCATTGGTATCTGATGATGTCCGACAGCTATTACAGCAAACCACAGAGGGAGGAATACTTCTGTGACTCAGGGTACTACAAGTATCATGAAGCCTGGCATCTGCTCAAGTTTCCAAATGAAAAACAGATACTTGAGCAGGCTTATGATGAATACATCAGCTTGAAAAGAGGTAATCTCTGGGGAAACAAGAAGTATTTC
>JAILRI010000266.1 GCA_024698555.1 Lachnospiraceae bacterium | reverse complement strand
ATTTGTCGATATGTTCCCTTTAACGGGCGTTTGCTCAAAAACAGTGGATATGTTCCTAAAAGGCATTGAGCGAACAGGAAAAACGCTGATATGTTCCTAAGACCGATTGGACGAACGGACGCAGGAAATCATTATCAATCTAATTTCCTCGTGCAATGTCGAGACTGTGTGCCTCTTGAGCAACCGAAAACCTGACTCATATGTGCACCTGAATCTGAAGATGGAAGACTACTATCGGATCAAGGATGCCCAGAAAGAGCAGGACAAGAAATAACCATCATAATATCATACGGAACCAACAGTAAGAGCTACTGATGCGAAAAAGCATTGGTAGCTCTTTTCTTTTTCTCCGGAGCAGGAAAGGCGGTGGTGCGTATGGGAGTGAACTGAGTAATGCAGGCAAACAAAGAGACAAATCGAAAATCAGAGTAAACCAAAGGAGGAAATCATTATGTCGAAGAAAAGAAGTATTAAGGTCTATGGGCAGAGCGGATATAAGTACCGGGAGACACCGACCATCATGCTGAAGGGTATGTGGCTGAAGGAAGCTGGTTTCGACGTTGGAGATTATATTTCCGTCACCTGCGAGGGTGGTAAGATAGTAATCGCCCAGGATGCCGAGAGGGCTGCTGTGAAGGCTGCAGAGGCTGAGTTCATGGACAGGGAGATGAAAGCTTTACAGAAGAGATACGAGGCGGAGAAGGTCAAAATTCGAGCTCAGATGGTGGCAGAGCAGGGAGGGAGGTGGTGAAGATGTTTACCACTGAAGAGCTTCAGGCAATCGACGCTAAATACTTCAGAATGATTGTCTTGGATCCGTATGATCTTACAATCCAGTCAAAATGCACTGGTCATTATTGGTATCTACACAGCACAGGATATCCGAGTGACGGATCGTGCATCATCTTTCACATTATACGAACTCTATGGTTATACGAACTTTTCGTTGAAAAAGCCTTGAATTTTCAGTATTCACGAAACAAAAAATTCGCATAACATCCCTCATCGTGTATCATTGACTTACCCCTAAAAAACTAACGAAAGGAGTGGATTACATGGTACACTTTGACCGCAATGTCCTGATATTGGAGGATAACCTCAGAGATTTCCATTATCTTCCAAAAGTTATTCATCGGGAAAGAAATCATCTGGATAATCTCAAAGCTCACATGATTGCCACTTGCATATCAGCGTTTAGCCTTGATATGGCTATTAAATGGTGTGATGAGAAAATCACCTCTACGGAACGTCGCCCATGTATACTTTCCATCAACAGACTCAATGATGTATATGAGCATGGAAAGATACTCGCCTCGCATCTTCGACTGTTTGGAACGCTTTCGGATGCTTTCCAGGAGGCAATCTCCAGTTATCTCACGCATATTTCTTCATATACTGAGGGTACTCGTGAATGGTATCGGAGAGTATGTACTCATTTTTGTCTGTTTGCTCAGCATCACAATACCGATACGCCAAATCGGATCAGCTATGAATTGGTGAAGGATTACCATGCTTTTGTGTCTGAAGCAGGTACATACCGCCATTACGAAACACAGATCAGCAACTTTATCGCTTTTCTCGAGGAAAATGGTAATTGCAACGCCGGTCTTTCTTTCTGTATGTTTTACGGGAAGTTTGAAAGGGTTTTGCTGGCTTCTGATCTGTCAGATGATGAACGGATAGTTCTGGAAAAATTCAAAGATCTTGCTAAGTCTACGGCAGATGATTTTAAAGATAGCATCTCCGACTTCAGAAAGAAGCTTCTGGCAATAGGCTATGGTATGCAGAGTTCCGCCGGAGTCGTTTGTTATCTTAACTGGCTTTATGTTTTCCTCGCGTCAGCCGGCATGGGGTACTCCAGGCAGGCTGCTGATTTATGGGCAAACGCTGCTGCGGGTATCGTTTTTGACGCTAAATTTATTGACCAAGCATCCCGTAGTTTCGACTTATATAATGATTATATAACGAAGGGAATGGTATTCCCAAACAAGTTTAACTCAAGAAATCAGAACTATTATGACCAACTTCCTTCTTGGTGCAAGGAAAAAATTGATCGTTTCGTTGATGACAGAACACGGGAAGGAAAAGCAGAAAGCACTATCCGTCAGAACCGCTCACATATTTCAAAGTTCTGTATTTTCCTCGTATCTGAGGGTATAGAATCCTTTGACGACCTTACCCCTGAACTGGTGAAAAAATCAATCCTCCGGAACGCCGGACTTGCTATCGGAACCAGATGGTCGTACAACTACGGTGTCCGCATCTTTCTGATCAGCGTGGAAATACGCAACGAAATCAGACCGGGATTCCACTTGGCAGTTCCTCGGATGTGTTCAGAAGAAGAAAGGGTTGTAACCGTAATGGCCCAAAGCGACATTGATTCTATTGAAGCGTACTGTCAGAATGCATCTGCACCTATAGAACTTCGGGATGCTGCAATCCTTAAGCTTGGAATAAACACAGCCTTCCGCAGTATCGATGTTGTTTCGCTGAAGCTTTCTGATATTGACTGGAAAAACAGGATAATCCGGATTATACAGAGCAAAACTAAGGTTGAGCATATACATCCAATAGATGTAGACACGCTGAATTCGATTTTCCTGTATTTAAAGAACGGTCGCCCGAAAACAGCGAAATGCAGCAACGTGTTTGTTGCCTCCAAGGTTCCGTTTGGATCATTGGGAACCGGCGCATGCATCAACGCCATGCAGAGAGCCGGTTCAAAGGTAGCACAGTTTCACTGCCTCAGAAGAACCTATGCAACGGATACACTCCGCTCAGGAGCGACCATCGCCGAAACAGCCGAATTACTTGGACAGTCCGATACGAATTCCGTTCACAAATATACATCTCTTGACAGTAAGAGAATGAAGCTGTGCCCGCTATCGATGAGAGAAATGAATATCGGGCTGGAAGGGAGGTATGCTCATGTCTGAGACAGTTGTCTTCAAAAGTCCGATAGGATACCGGATCGAAGGTTTTATTGCAGAAAAGCAATC
>JAILRI010000237.1 GCA_024698555.1 Lachnospiraceae bacterium | reverse complement strand
TATTCCGCAACCGGAACCCAAGAAGCGCGGGCGTCCTCGCAAACATCCAGTGGATGAAAAACCGCGTCGACCTCGTGGTAGACCACGTAAGGAGTCATGATTTTCTACAGTGTATAGTACCGCAGATTGGGAAACTGTTATTTTATTGTTATCATTAAAAAGCAAATTCGTTCTCTCACTCATGATATGAACAATTTTTTTCGTTTACCTCTATTTTTGAATATGTCCATATTATCTGAGGCACAGATAATTAAAACCCTTCCATGAGTTAAAAAAAATAGTCCGCTCGTGCAAGCATGGCGTACTCTTTTCATCCATGGATCCACTCTCTGGCCTTATCACACAAAAAACACAGCAGATGACATATCAAGGATAGCGAAGCCACTCATATAACCCTTGACATGCCACCTGCTGCGGCCTATCTTGTAACAAGCAGAAGAAACGCTGTTTTCAGCTATTCTTTATTAGACCTGCATAAGTTGAACGCTGGCTTTGGGGTATGCTTAATGCATCCATTGCCTGATCAATCGTCAGCTTAAGATTTTTCATTATATCCATTAAATGAACTACTGTTGTCTCCTGTTCTTTTTTATCTAGTAGATTCTGAATCCCGTCGCTCACTGTTTTCACCCCTTCCTCCGTATTCTTGAACTGGTTCTTTCTCTCCGAAGTTTTCGGAAACTTCTCATAATCATATCGGTCTGAATCAACAAATATCTCCATCAGATCCGCAATATCTGACATTTCAGCCGTGCTCCGGTCTTTAATAGCGGCATTGACGTAATACTCACGCATCCCGTTATATACCACATCTCCGAGGTCCTTTATGGTACGCTGTACTTCATAGAACATCCGGCCCTTTTTGAAAGCGTCGAATTTCGACAGGAAGATGACTACAACATCCGGTACGTCCCGGAATTTCTTTGTCCCTTTCGGGGTTACGTTTAATGTTACCGCCGCCGCATTGAAAAAGACCCGCTTCTGGTGATCATCATTGTCGTTCTTCTGGACCTCGATGTTGACCTTGGCGCCTTTCTCCCCTAACGGGCAGTCCTCCAAAAGCTCTGCCTCGACCTGTATTCCCGGAAGCGTGTCCGCCAGGGCGTCGAGCCTGACGCCTCGTCCCTGGAGGCTTGCAATCATATTCTGCGGCACAACCTTAATGACTTTCACTGGCATCTGCAGGACCGTGGATATAATCTCCTCGCAAACTTCGGGTGATTCCCCCATCTTGTTAAAGAAGATATCATCTATGGGGTTCATCTCCCTCGCCTGCGCTATCGCTTCTGGTGACGGTTCGCGAACTGTCCCTTCCTGAGCGGGAGCCTCAAGCTCTGCAAGCATTGCCTGCAGCTCGGTTATACAAGGATGTCTTTTCCAGATATTCGCTGAAACGTGCGATGATCAGTCCCCGAAAAATCTGATCAGAAAACCGACAACCGCAATAAAAATCAAGACACGGCCGATCTGAACGGTGGCATTGAGGAAATTGTGCTTCATTGCCTGCTTGTGCGTCATTATCACGGTCTCTGATTCCTGTGGCTCCTCTTCGTCCGTTCTGAAGGATTCGTCCGTTTTCGTGGTCTCTTCCGGCCTGTCATCTTCCGTAGTTTTTGAAGCTTCCGTGGCTGTACCAGATTCTGTCTTCTTCTCTCTGGCTCCATCTTCGTCCAAAGCCTGAGGTTTTTCTGTTTCCACGGCATCGTTTCGGGATCCCTTCTTCCCGCTGCCTCGCTCATGCTCCGGCATATTTCCCGTATATGTGCTGCTCTCTCCCGCCACAAGGCTCTGTTTCCGTTCCGCACCGCCGAGCATTGTTGTAACCTCCGCCGCTCCCTGGTCAATGGAGACCGTTGTTTGCGCCGTTATCTCATTTGAAGCGATTACCAGCGTAAACACAGTTTTTTTCTCCAGCGCGGTGACCCTTACATTGGGCGATGTGACCGCAAAGACATCCTTATCTGCGGGTTTCCCGTCCTGTCCGACGATTGCCGTTCCTTTAAACAGATGAACCGTGATACTCCCTTTTCCGGGCTTCCCCTCCGCTTCCAGCCGGAACATACTTCCTGCATCCGCAAAAATGTGTCTGTCCTTTTCCATGAGAAGCGTCAGATTGCTGTCCGCTCCGACGCAAACCTCATCACCCGAGACCAGCTTCAACCCCTGATAGCCATCCCATGTTTCCCCTTTATTTCGCACCTGAGCAGTGCCATTCAGCTCCTCAATGACGATTTCCCGCGGTGAAAGCTGCTCGTCCCTTCCGCAACCGGCGGCAACGAGCAAAAGCATAACCATGACAACAGCCGTCACATGAAGGAATCGTTTCCCCGATTCTTCTTTTTTGCCTGTCACTCTTTCTGTCGTCCTCTTAAACACTTTTTTCTCCAGAGCCCCCGCCTCGACTAGGTTTTCCTCGTCAGGCAATAATATACGTAGGAATAATATTAGGTTTGACCTCTCCATAATCATATAATTCTTCTACTTTATCGTGCATAAAAGCCACAGCAGGCGACATGTCTGGGGCAAAGACATTCGTTTAACCCTGCGATCCCCGCCAAGGGTCGCGCAGCATTTGTTTATAAATCCTGCAAAAGGGAATCGCGAAGCGATTCTTCACCTTAACATACCACCTGCTGTGGCTTATCATTTTCGGAGCAAAAGGAACTTTGAATTCAGCTATTCTTTATAAGCCACGCATAGGAAGACCTCTTATCCTGAGGGATCCCCAGCGCATCCATTGCCTGGTCTAAAGATAGCTTTAGATTGGTCATCAAATTCCTGATTGATGAAAGTAGTGTCTCCTGTTCTTGCTCTTTAGTTTTTTTATCCAATAATGCCTGAATCCCGTCGCTCACTGTTTTCACCCCTTCCTCCGTATTCTTGAACTGGTTCTTTCTCTCCGAAGTTTTCGGAAACTTCTCATAATCATATCGGTCTGAATCAACAAATATTTCCATCAGATCCGCAATATCAGACATTTCAACCGTGCTCCGGTCTTTTATGGTGGCATTCACGTAATATTCGCGCATCCCGTTATATACCACATCTCCGAGGTCCTTTATGGTACGCTGTACTTCATAGAACATCCGGCCCTTTTTGAAGACGTCGAATTTCGACAGGAAGATGACTACAACATCCGGTACGTCCCGGAATTTCTTTGTCCCTTTCGGGGTTACGTTTAATGTTACCGCCGCCGCATTGAAAAAGACCCGCTTCTGGTGACGGTTCGCGAACTGTCCCTTCCTGAGCGGGAGCCTCAAGCTCTGCAAACATCGCCTGCAACTCGGTTATCTGTCTTTGTATTTCTTCCCTCGTCATAAACCCTCTCATATCAAGATATGCTGAGCATTCTTTTCATGTTTATCTTACCACTAAATCTCCATACTGACAACGGGATTCTGACCCACCATGTATAGATAAGGAGCTGTTTTAATTGCTGTACCTGACCTTTCTCGCCGTTTTCATTTGTATGCGTTATCTATACAGCTTTATGGAGCAGTACCGAAGGAGCCTGATCAATCTGTAAAACATCAGAAATCGCATTCTGAAGACCAGTCGGTTATAATTGTGGTAGAAAATTGTGGTAGAAAAACTGATCAGCTCTGATATGCCAGGTATAATCGAAGTTATCGGAGCAGGGCCTATGCATTCGTAATGCGTAGGTCGCAGGTTCGAATCCTGCCGGGAGCAGAACAAATTTTTTTTATAAAATTTGGGACCGAAAACATGTGTTTTGTACATGTTTTCGGCATAATGGATTTACATAGTAAATCCTATCCTATGAGCGAAGAACCCCGTAATTACCGGGAAAACCGGTGATTGCGGGGCTCTTTTTTTCTATATATTTTGAAGTATATTTGTTAGACATTGTTAATCCGTTAACATCATTGTATAATAAATCTTTCAATAATCTTTCGTAGTTTTGAATTTCAAAGTCTACTCAAAGTCTACTCAAAGTCTACTTTACGATCCAGCGTCCGTCTCTTTTCGAGCCTTCCCTTTCCAGCACGCCTATTTCCTGCAGCTTTGA
>JAILRI010000194.1 GCA_024698555.1 Lachnospiraceae bacterium | reverse complement strand
CCACTACCCCCGTCCCCATGGTCCATTTTGGCTAGGTCTTTGCTGCTCTTCTGTCGTTCCTGCCTTGGTAGTATCTCTCTTTTTCCTCATACATGAGCTTGTCGGCGCGGGTCTGGACTTCCGCAAAGGGTATCGATCCCTTATCGCAGAACACATATCCGATTGAAGCGCTCCGTCCTTTAACATTCAAGAGAGCATTGACGGCACCGATCTGTTCTTTGATCTCGTCTTCGCTTCTCGCAAAAGAGAATGCGGCGAACTCATCACCGCCCAATCTGTACACCCTGTCCTTACCGAACACATTTATCATGGTCAGGGCGACATCCTTGATAAGCGCATCCCCGGATTCATGTCCAAGCGAATCATTGACCTTTTTAAGTCCGTTGACATCGCACATCACATAGGCATATCTTTTATCGTCTCCAAGTCCTCTTTCAACGAATTCTTCAAGCGCCCTTCGGTTGCCGGTGCCAGTCATAAGATCATTATATCCGTAGCTTATAAGCTGTTTCTTAAGCTGCTGTTCACTTGCAAGCCACTGCAGGAAATGCAAAAGCATCTCAAATATGAATATACACAGTCCGAGCCTGACAAACGTTCCCTTCGGTCCGATGAAATTTCTCCCACCAATGTACTTCATTTCCTCGATCAGGGCTCCTATGATAAAGCAAAGAGTTCCGATATTGAAATTCCTTGTATCCGTCTTGATCGCGTTTTCTTTGCAATACTTCCTGTCCTTGGCAAGGATATAGACCATAAACAGCAGGAATAATGCATATGACGCATAGAAAAACGGCATGAGATTATGCATGTCGATCCCCATGGCAAATCTTGCGGTCACCACGAACGCTACCGAACAGATCCACATGATGAATGCGATCATGTTGTACTTCTTTTTCTTGCTGTGGGTAAATGAATTGACAAAGTAAAAAGCAGGATACTCCGCAAAAAGGATGGCCAGATAATCAAAGAGCCTGTACATTATTACCTTTTTACTTAGTACCTGGAATACGCCCGTCGTATTGACGCACCATATGCCAAGCAGGATGGATGCGATGCCGAGCGCAAAGACATTATACGGAAGCACCTCTTTATTGGGGATGACCATAAACATCGCAACGAACAACAGTCCAAAGAAGATGATTATTCCGGACAAAAAGAGCGGAAGCACGGCGTCTTTTATCTTGGAATATGTGTATGTTCCGGGATCTCCGATACAGACATCGGTGATGTATCCGGCTCCTGATCTTTTGAATACCGAATCAAGCTCAATCGCCAGTTCTTTTCCCGAATCCGCGGGAGTGAGCCTTACGATGTTCCTGATATCTCCATATCCGTATCCGGTAAAATTCTCTTCGGTATTAAGAGTATAAACGATGTCACCGTCGATCAGCACTTTTACAAGCACGTTATGGCTCATAAAGCAGAGCGCCACATCACCGACTATCACGTTCGGGATCGTCTTCTTTAAGATCACGGTATTCTCTCCGGCATTGACCTTGATATCTTCAACGTCGGCCGAATTGCCGTCCGTAAGCGACCAACCCTCCGACATATCCGTAAGGGCCGACCCCATATCGATCCTGCCCCTGTCAGCGATGGCTACGGCATAGATCGCCATGACTATAAATATGATCGCGTATATTAAATTGAATATGTCTTGCAGATCTGACTTGCGCTCTTTATTTTCCATATATTATCCTGCTGCCGGGATTCTTTGGCGCTCAATGCATATTTGGCGGGCGCTCCCGTATTCGGCGCATCGGGCATTCCCGTATTTGGCCGACGGCATTCCCGTATTTTGCGCGACGGTCACGTATTCGGCGCGACGGTTCCGTATTAGGCGCGGCGGTCACGTATTATCAAAACAAACGGGTTCAGGATCTCTCCCAAACCCGCATTTATCGCTGTAAATGGTCAATCCATTGCAAAATCACTTCATAACCTTTTATGGGTATTCTACCACATCATGAATCTGTATTAAAGTCTCTCCTGTTTTTCCTGCCTATGGACCAGGGGGACGGGGGTAGTGGTCCATTTTTGTTTTCATTATACGACATGTCAAAATACAGACGCGAGCACTTCTTTTATCTGCGATTCGTGTTCGTAAAGATATCTGATACGGTTAATCGTATTTATTACTTCCGAAACGCCCATTGAACGCTCTGACTCATCCATACAGTCTCCGAGCGCTCTTTTCACGTTGTATTCAAGCCACTCAACCCAGGTATAGGCAAGGCCGAACACTTTATCATATGCCCTGAACCCGCAGTCAAATGCATCTAAATATCCCTCAAAAAAGGCTTTGACTTTTTGCAGATCAAGATCACAGGTCGTGATCCCCGCCCATTGCAGCGAAAGCTGCAAAGCGCTTGATATTGGATTCCCGTAATCAAGACACTCAAGATCGATAACAACTGGCACACCGTTATTCCACATGACATTTTTCGGGTCCATGTCTTCGTCTATGATAGTTGTGATCCCCGGCAGCGCCTGATAAGCCTTGTTCATTTCATCCAAAGCATAGTCAAGAAGTCCTTCGCTATCTTTTAGAACGTGGGCTGTTTCGCTCTTTTCAGCCGTCGCAGCCGATATGTATCTGCTCCAGTTAATGACGCACGGCTCAAGTTTTTCTTCTGCGTTTTCAGTATGCTCTATGGCATGAATACGCCCTTGGATCTCCCCGGCCATTTTGCATTGCTTGGTCGTGATATTGTTCCAGTCTGTGATCTGTCCATCTACCCAGTCAAATATGTAAAAGAAATCGCCCTCAGTTTCCTGCATCTTTTTGCTATCAAAAGCCAGGGCGGGCACAATGGCTATCCCTGCCTTCTCCAGTTTGCTCTCGAGCGCCTCCGCCTTCCTGTAATTTGCCATGGCCTCGGGGCGCTTCATTACATTGGGATTAAGGTGCTTAACGGCATACGAACGATCCGGCGTGTCAACACGGTACATTCTGTGCATAAATCCGCCCGTGACCGGCGTTATCGAAAGCACCGTCTCACCCGGGATATTCTCTTTAAACAGGTTCTTTATTTTTTCTTCCGTCAAGTTAACTCCTTAAAAAAATGGACCACTACCCCCGTCCCCCTGGCTCATCCATGGCACTTCTCCTTTTTAGCTGATCCTCTATATAATTATATACGTTTTATGATGCGCTATGTCAAAAATTCTATATTAATATCTACAGATCGTTTTTCTGTGTTTTTAAGGCAGATGCCCGACCTTTTATGCTATAATACAGACATTATCACACTCATCAGCACAGTGGCGAGGCATTACGCCAAGAGGAAAGACATGAAGAACGGTAAATTTCGATTATTATCATCCATATTGGCATTCGCGTTATTATTCAATACAGCAACGCTAACGGCTTATGCGGCCACGCCTGCTAAGGTTGTTGCTGAGACCGGACAGAAATCTATTAGCGGCCTTGTCATAACGAACCTTGACAAGCCTACCGCAGGCATCCCGCTTGACGGAAAAAGCACTGTCAAATCCGCTGAGGGATTGACCTGGGAGATACCGGTCATCTGGACGGACGAAGAAGGCAAAATAGCCACCGTACCTGTGTCCGGGAAGATATATTTCCCATCATTCGTATTCTATATCCCGGAAGGATATATTATAAAGGGCATCAGCGCGCAGGGAAGATTTTCGATCAAGCTCCCGGCCTTCCTTACAAAACTGTACGGTAAGGACGACATGCTCTTCACCGTGGATCCGTCCACCGGCATAACCCTCATTACATGTGGCATAAGCCAATACTCGGAATTCACAGCAGGTACCGTTAAGCAAAACAACAGTATATCCAAGTCACAACCCGCCCCGGAATCGGAGCCGGCACCACAGCCCGAGTTGACACCAGAACCGGAGTCGATCCCGCTACCTGAATCAACACCCGAGCCGGAGTTACAGCCTGCAGACAAGATCTCTGAGGATGTCAGGATACATTGCTCCGAAAAAGCCATACAGACATTTGATCCGGAATTCCTGGCAGAGTTTGTAGACATCTTAAAGTACAGACTCATACCCCAGGCAGCCAACCTCCTGCAGGAAAGCTTCCCTGCTTATAAAAACGCCGGGGAAGACGAGCTCGGAAAGGAGATCGGGTTTTTTATATTCTACGGGCATGACGATCAGTATTACAGCAATGTTTTCGGAGAGATGTTTACCCTATCCAATCTAGTCGCAGCGGTTTTTTCCGCTGTTGGCTCTGATGGTTCTGAATATCAGGCAATCGGTGTAAATGCCAAGTGGGTAACAGCACAGAATCCGGATGGTTCGTACTATATAAGCTCCGATCAAGGTGACCTGGGAAATATCCTTACGCATGAGATGATGCATGCCTTCATGCAGGACTATACAAGGAACGGCATGATGAGTTTCGGAGAAGATCCATTTCCGATGTGGTTTTACGAAGGGCTCGCACAGTCCGTAATTGACGCATATCATACTAGGACAAACTATTTCCAGGCACTTTCGGACATTGATAGACGCGGGAATCATAATGCGGAAAAGAAAATGTTCGACGGGGAGATAGTCTATTCAACGGACAGCATGCTTGCAAGGCTTAATCATGAAGATCCGGAAATCCGAGAATTCTACGACATAAGTGAGGGAGGAAATAATTACTCTTCTTATACCACCGGATATCTTGCCATAGTATACCTCGGATACCTTTCTGCAAAGACTGAAGGCAATGAAGTTTTAAGAAATGACGGCAGTTTTGACATGGATGCCATCAGAGATGGGGTAAGCTCCATCCTCGAAAGACTCCATGATAACGAGACGCTTGACGGGATCATAAACAGCATATCGGATTACCAAAGCACGGCTGAGTTCCAGAGCAGGTTCATGAATGGCGAGGCACAGGAAGAAATAGACATGGCCGCTTTGGACTTCTGCGTGTCTTACCTCACCTTCCTTGAAGGACAGAAGAAACAGGATGGGGACGGGACGCGTTTTGATCTGGGGAACGGTTCCATACTCAGGCAGGACCAGCAGTATGTGTCACTGCTTGACTATGATACGAAAGCACAGAGCAGCCTTTACCGCGTCGCTGATATTGGGGACATTGTTGAGACCGGCGTGGATCCTGCCAGAGCATGGAAAACGGGCGGAGTCAGCAAACCGGGCTCGTATGAATTCGTGGACGAGGAGGAAGAAACCGAAACGGTTGCTGCCCTTATGGATTCTGAAGCACCGCCTGCGATTTTTGATAACGCAACGGTCTCTGACGTGCAAAATGATGACTCTGTTACTGCTGCGCAAAATGATGATGACTCAGTTATTGCTGCTCTAAATGATGATGAATCAGTCACGGCCTCGCAAAATGATAATGAAGCAGTTAGTGATTATGACGCAGTTACTGTCGATGAAAAAATTACTGTCGATGAAACAATTACTGTCGATGAAACCTCTGACACTGCGACAGATGAATCCCTTGCCGATATCCCTTCAGATGAGAGTCTGTCCAAAGATGAGCCTGTCGATACCTCCTCTGCAGACAGCCTGTTAGTCGACGCTGAACCTGTGGAGGTCGATCCGTCTGAAGGTGCCAATTCTGTGGAAGGCGATGCATTTGACAACGCTGAGCCTGAGGACACCTCTCTGAAACCAACCTGCTAAAGGACGAAGATGAGATTACTACCTAATAAGCGCGGCCATCTGACCGCGCTTTTCCAATGTTCTGCTACCCCGTCCCCTGGTCCACCGGGGTCGCTAAAATGGACCACTACCCCCGTCCCCATGGTCCACTCGGGGGCTCTGCAAAATGGACCACTACCCCCGTCCCCCTGGT
>JAILRI010000191.1 GCA_024698555.1 Lachnospiraceae bacterium | reverse complement strand
TGGCAGACGGGATGACCACAGCCGCAGGAACGGACTCCCTGGCAGGCAATGGTGGTCCGGGAGCAGATAGAATGGCGGCCGGTTTCGATGGGGCAGCAGGTGATAATGGCGCGACCAATGCCGCAGGCAGTGCTGCAGCCGGTTCAGACGGCGGCAATGCAGGCGCTAACGCAGCGACAGGCAACGACAACCCCGCACCCGGGCAGGAGCCCGAGCCTATGGCACGCATCTATCTCGGCGGTGTAGGTACGTATATCAACGGCATCAAAGAGCTTATAGAAAATGAGTTCAACGGCATCGAGGTCGTAGTTCTCGACAAGCTTCCGGGGATCAACGTGGCCAAGGACAATAAGGTGGCTGAGGAGCATTCGACGGAATTGATCGCATGCATAGGCGCGACCTTCCCCACTATATCGTTCTATGCCAAGAGCGCGCGCGAGGCGTTGTCCTCCACGCTTATCCTGAGTGTGGCGGGTCTCGTGGTAGTCGGTATAGCCGCCGTAGTCATCATTTTGAACGGCAAATCCGAATATGACAAGGCGGTCATGCGGCGTGACCAGCTCGCTGCCCAGCGCAGTGCTCTCGAAGCCGGCGGAATTGAGCAGCTGGAACAGGAATACGCCGCGGCGCAGGCACGCTTTGACAGCGTAGCTGCTGCCGACGCGGGAACCTTTACATTTAACGAGAGATGGAATGAGATCATGGGATACCTTGAGACCGAATCTGTTTCGGATATCATCATTTCCTCCGTTTCTTCCACAGTGAGCGACCTGACCATGAATGTCACCGTTTCCAGCAAGGAAGAGGCGGCCAAAGTGCTTCTGCAGTTCCAGCAGATACCTTACTTCAAGAGCGTTTCCATCAGCGCCGTCAACGAGAATTCTGACGCGGAGACCGAATTCAAGACCGTAACGTTCTCCCTTCGCTGCGAATATCAGCTTCCGCCCGATCCCAACGCTCCGGCGGATGAGGAGGGTCAGGAGACACCGGCTGAGTAAGTAAAATGTGAAAAGCGCTGTTATATGCAGCGTATCAGACCCATGATCAGACCCGGACGGATGTGATCCCGGATTATCCGGGTAAACAGCATATCACAGAACTTAAGATATGGCGTGGGGAAAGATATAGTTTCAATTTTAACAATAATAAAGAGACCGGGATCAAGCAGGTGCATATAGGGAATAAGAACCTGTATGAGGCGACGGTTTGAAATTATTCGTAAGGTGAGGTCATCAACCATGCAGATTACACAAAAACACATTCAGTACATCCTTCTGATACTGATAGTAGCCATTGGTTTCTGTGCTTACCAGTTCGGCTATGTAAAGTACATGGAGAAGGCGAAAGCTATCAAAGCCGAAGCTGACGGCATTCAGGCGCGTATCAATGAACTGAATGAGAAGGAATCGCATCGCGAGGAGTGGACCGCAGTGGTAGAGCAGTCTGACAATGAGATCAGGAAGATACTTGCGAAGTACGGCTCCGGCAATACTCCCGAGAAGAGCATCATGTTCATCCGCAAGCTCGAGGATGCCGCCGAGATGACTATCCCGAACCTGAGCTTCAACAGCGATTCTTCCATTTTTGTCAGCAGTGACGCGGACGAGGAGGGCAACCCGAAGGTGACGATGAATACCACCAGCTTAGGTATTGCCTTCAGCACTACATATGATGGCCTGAAGAAGTGCATGGACTATATCAATACCTATTATGAGCGGATGAATGTAGCGAATTTCACCGCCAACTATAATCAGGAATCAGGCCAGATCTCCGGCAACATGATCATCAACCTTTACAGTGTACAGGACGCCGATCACAAGTACGAAGAACCGACAGTTGCCGGCATAGACCTCGGAACCGAGAACATCTTCGGAACCTTCAGCCCCCAGACTGTTCCCGGCGAGTATGATGAGTAAGGGGATTAAGGAGGTGGCCCTATGTCCGGCGCGGAAGCTTTAGATCGTATCAGTGACAAGGAATCCGTTGATAATATCCGGGAACTGACCAGGGTATTTGTGGACAAGTTAAGACCCGAAAAAGTAATCCTCTTCGGATCGTTCGCCAGCGGAGCCTACTCGGAAGAGAGCGACTTTGATTTCTATATTGTGATAGAAGATGGGCGGAACGTCACTGAGACAGCAAAGGAAGCATACAGGGCTTCGATCGAAGTAAAAACAAGACCTGTAGATATTGTAGTGGGAACTAACTCAAGATTTGAACTGAAAAGGAAGGCTGATTATTCTCTGATGGTCGAGGGAGAAGTCGAGCGGAATGGAATACTTCTCTATGACAGGGATGAGATTGTTGCATAAGGGGTTTTCAAATGGAAGATATATCGAACACAAATATATCGGTGGATGTTGTTGACAAAGAGCATGAGTATAATCTTTGGTTGCAATATTCGCAAACCGATTATGAATGCGCTAAGTATCTCAACGAAGCTCCGATGCATCCAAAACCGTTAAATATCATTTGCTATCATTGTCAACAGGCGGCAGAAAAAGCAGCCAAAGCGTTGGTGGTATATTTTGGTAGCCAGGGAGGAATGGCAAAGAACCATGATATAGAATTTCAATTAAACCAGGTTAAGAATCTTGTGAAAGAGAATAAGGGAATATCTATTCCGAAAGAAATACTTGAGATAGCCTCGGATATTTCCATTTATGCCTCGGAACCTCGCTATCCTAAGGAATTAATCGCAAATGAGCAAGATGTGGAAAAAGCCTTGACTGACAGCAGGAAGATAATGGACTGGGTTAACAGTATCATAGGCAGATAAATGTTATACGGAGATTAAGAAGGAGCACGACATGAAAGACAGATCCACGGGCATGTCCCGCCGCTTACAACTGAATAACGCCGGCGTTTCGTTCGTGGAACTCGTGGTGGCGCTGCTGATACTGGCGATCATCATAGTGCCTTTGATGGGGCTGTTCCAGAGCGCTGCGAGAGCAAATCGTGTAAACCAGAAGAAGACCGATGCCGACACACTGGCACAGAACGTGATGGAAGCGGTAAAAGCATACGGGCTTGCAGGCACGCAGAGCCAAATTAGTTCATTTTCCGGCGGGATGACCTGCCTGGGGATGAAACCGAGCTCTGTCAGCGGCGGAACTACCGGTATCACTCATCAGTACACTTATACACTGAAACAGGTACATGAAGGTAATCACAACTATGACGTAGAGATCACGCTTGATGCCAGTGAGACCAATGAAAACTTATATTTCTCCGCCAACAGTGGAGTCACTTTATATGACCTGGATGCTTTTAATAAACCCAATACTGTTATCATTGATCCACTTTGCGTAGACAAATATTATGATGAAGGCGTATTGAGGGAATTGGATGAAAAACACAGGATCATGGTAGACACTGTAAACGAGAAAATTGCAGACGCCTGGACGGCACATACAGAGGATTCAAGCAATCCTGAACCGATCCAGCCATATCTTTCGTATGTACCGCTTCCAACATTGGCCGAGACCAGCGCAAGTGAGGTTTCACAAAAGATCATGCGTACCATGAAGCTGGAGGTTGTGAAGGAACCTATTTACTCCGGTGGAGAACTGATTAAGTATGTTTATGTTATCAATTCCTCATTAGTGTACGATATACCATATAGTGATGTGGAAGTCGGCTTCTACCAGATAACTACTCCGTCTCCATTGCCGTTGGATACTCCTACTCCTTACGTTATCGAAAGAGAGGGTTATTGCAGGGATGTTACGGTGGATGTTCCGGCTGATCCGGGTACCAATCCGCTCCAGATATACCTGTTATATACACCTTACCCGTATATGTCCGAATTTTGCTACAGCACCAGTCCCACACCCGATGTTCTTCCGCCTGATGACGATCCGGACAGATACTTTTTCAATCTTGGTAAATTAAAGGATAAAGACGAGTACAGTCCCTTTAGTTTTCAGCATGAAATGTTATATATAGACAATGATACCGATGATATCATTAATGTGTATATCGTGGTTCAAGCCGGCGAGTCGGGAAGATTTACCCCATTTGATACATCACGGATAAAAAGAACAGGTGATCCTGTCAATCTGTACTGTCAGAAGAATGTCATGGATGGCCTGTATCTATCGGGAGTAGACGGTATCGTGCAGCCTCTGGATGATACTGTACTGGGACCTAAGATGATGGCAGTAACGGTGACTGTGACGGATGGGGATGTGTCCAGAACGATCAAATCTACGATACAGCAATGATCAGTGAAAGGAGTATGCGGTTATGCGTAGGAAAAGCATGAATGACAAGGGTTCTGCCCTGATCGTGGTTATCATAAGCATGCTTCTGATAGGGATAATCGCGGCTATAGTTCTTAAACTGGCAGTTGGAAATCTGGAAAAGACCGGGATAGGCTCAGGTTCTTCGGATAATTTCTACTCTGCCGAGCAGGCAGTGGATGAGATAAAGAATCAGTTGAGCCTGATCGCAAATGAGGCAGGAAAACTTGCATATGAGAAATATCTTCAGACATACAGCGTAAGCTCTAAAAGGGGCGATGACATGGATAAAAAATATGCTGAGCTGTTTGCCGAAGAATTTACCCAAAAGCTAAAGACGGATATCAGACAGATTCAGGTCGGAAGTGAAAGCGGACTTGGAACCAAAAACTTTGATGATCTTTTATACAAGAACAAACCTTTGGTTAAGGTAAATGAGGACGGTTCGACACCCAGAGCTATTATCGAAACAGGCTCAGATGGTGTGAAATATGTAGTTATAAAGGGACTGTCGGTTTCATTCAGAGATGGTACAGGATATGTATCCAAAATCACTACAGACTTAAAATTCAGTGTAAAATCCCTGAAGATCTCACTTGGAGCAGATATAGGCGTAAGTACCTCGGTGGCGGATTTTGTGCTTATTACCGACCGTAAGATCAGTAACGGAGATGCGGGTGCCGGAGCAAGTCCGACCATTATGGGAAATGTATATGCCGGAGCAAAAGAAGAAGTATCCAGCGGCAGCGGTGGCGCTACTGTTGTGATCTGGGATGGTACCGGAATAGAGTTTGACGGAGGAAAACCGGAGCTGTACTCGGATCTGGTGATAACCAGAGGAACCCTTTTGACAAAGAACGGAGCGGAACTGAATATTTCACACAGCAATGAAAAGCGCCAGGTTGGTGTTCTCAGGGATTATTATGGAGATGTATGGGCAGATAATATATTGATGGACGGTTCAACAGGCAGCACCATTAACATTCAGGGACACTGTTATGTCGGTGATGATCTTACCATTAACTCCCAGGGTTCAAAATTCACGCTCAAGGGCGATGAAAGCTCATATTACGGATATAATACAAACAATAAGGACGAGGAAGCGGATACCAGTTCAGCCATCATAGTGAACGGTGAAAATGTGAAGCTGGATCTGGAGCGTGCATCTATGTTGTGGCTGGCAGGTAAGAGCTACGTAAATGTACCTGAACAGTGGGGCAATCCTTCAGGAGGCAGTGCGACTTTCCAACAGGGAGAATCCATTACCTACAGGTCTTTGCAGTCTGCTTATCTGCTTCCCGGTGAGTGCGTGGTGGGACTGGAACACAACCCCATGACCCAAAGCGAATTTACTGAATATGCAGGCAGTATAGATATCACAAAAAGCTATGCCAAAGACAGAATTGATCTGACCAGATTTCTGGATACCACTGACCCGTGGAAATCCGAAACCGTTAATTACGGTGGAGAAAAGCTGGTATATATTTACATGAATTTTAAAACGCCCGATAAAGCGGCTGAATATTTCCAGGAATACAGAACGGTTTACGGCAGAACCATTGCGGATAAGCTGAAAATGGCTGGTATTGACGGAAGGATCATGATCAAGCGCGCTGACGCGGTTGACGACAGTGAGTATCCTACCGGTCTGCTTGATAAAAGATGGGTTGTAAATACAGGTAATATAGTCTATTACGATGGTACTGACTATATTTTGTATTATAAGAATACAGATTATTATGATGTTAAAAATAAGCAGATAGAGCTTTCGGATAAGTTTAACAAGTATTGTACGACTCTGAACCCGGCACATTCGCCTATTCCTATGACTGATGATATAACCGGCAATATTGCTCCGGGCATAGATGAAGATATCGGGACAGCGGCAAGGAGGATTCTGGTGGCCGGAACCCAGACAAAATTCAGTATCGGAGACGTAAGGGGTTACGGATCGTCCGCTGATTCGAGAAATGCCTGGATGATCACTTCGGAAGACGACCTGATCATCAATGGTACGGAAATATATGCATGGGTTGACAATGAGTCAGGGACCGGAAAGGAATGGAAGCTGATCGATACAGCTCTGAATATAGATGATCAGACCAGAGTTGCCGTGGAACTTCAGTCGGACGTTGATGCTGCCAGAGCAGAAGGAATTCGTGCGGGCATCATATTGGCGAAGGGTAATGTTACCATAAAGAATGGCTCTGATTTCTGGGGAACTATCATTGCAAAGGGAAACATCACTTTGGAAGGAAGCGCGTCGGTATATGCCGCGTCCTCAGATGTCAAGGCTCTGATGGAGACCAATTCGCTTGTTATTTCATATTTCACAGAGGACAGAGAAAGCAAGACGGGCAGCACAGGCGGGAACGGAACAGATCTGGTGAACATTCAGTACATGAACTGGACCAAGGAATGATAAAGCTGGTGAGGAGCTTATGAGAAAAGACTGTATGCTTGATGATAGGGGACTTTCACTTATTGAGTTGATAGTGGTTGTTCTGATCATGGGGATAATGGCTACCGGCGCAGTGATGTCCATGACTGTCGTTTACAATGCCGATGCCGAGAGAGCAGTGACTAATCTTACCGAAATCCTTGATAAGGCCAGAACCATGGCTATGGCTGAAAATGATGACGGTGTCGGGATGCCGGGCAGCAGAACAAATCTGGTAAAGATCGTTGCCCGGATCACACAGGATGACAAGGGTGACTATTATGCTTCGGTAGTAAAGAGAACCTGGGCTACAGAGAGCGTTGCTGCTCCCACGGATACCGAGGTGGAGAAAGTTAAGCTCTGCAATTACAGGGTAAAGATATCGGCGGCCAAGATAGGCGGCGTGAGCCTGAAAGAACTTACAAATAACCCCGGTGATATGTTTGAGTATGCATTTAAGAAAAGTACAGGAGGAATTGAGGCAGTACGTTTTGACAGTGATCCCGCGGCACATAATGAATATCTTGATCTTTTTGTGGATGGTTCGGATCATTACAGGATAGTTTTCTCCTTGGCATCGGGCAGATGTTACGTGGTTGATTAAAGTGTATAGTATCAAAAGTTACTAAGAAGTCGATGGCAGATATTTATTAAGTGAGGCACAATATGGTTGGTGAAAAATGCGCCATTTCGGACAATGGCGGCTTCTCTCTGGTAGAGCTGATAGTATCGGTGCTGATTATGTCTGCGATCATGGGCATAGTGATGATGCTGATATCGAGTTCCCGGGCTACCTACAGCGAAGTCAAGACGGATGCTGTGATGCAGACGGAAGCCGGTGTGGTCAGGCGGTTTATGGGTGAGCTGGCTGTAGAAGCAGAAAACTGGGGAGAGAAAACTATCAGTGTCTCCGGCGGAGGTTCATATAAATGCGTGTATCTGCTGGCTCCCGGTAATGAGAACACAGATACAGCGGAAAAATACTATTATTGTTTCCTTCTGCGGACAGATGTTGCGGATGGTATACTCAGGTATGGAAAATACGAGTATTCCGATACGTCAAATTATCTTGAAAATCACCTGAAATCTTCAGGACTTATTGATGAATATGGTATAGCAACTTACACGGATCCTTACGCTGTTCTTGCAGAGCACGTATCGGATATTTCTGTGGGAAGTACCGGAACAGGCGGCAGATACAGTCTGATGACTGTTACGATGAAACTGGAATACAATGGTGAACAGTATGAAACGACTATGAATTTCACCGGAAGAAACCAGTAGTGTTTTTATATTTGAAAGTGAGGCATATTATGGCTGGGATCAGGAGAAACCGACGCTGCAAAGCGTTTGTCGGTATCATCATGACAATGGTTATGGTGCTTTCTTTGTTTGCCGGCGTAGGCGCTATATGGGTGAATGAAAAGGTGGGTGAAGTGTCCGCTGCCGGAACTCCGGTAGCCGATAGTTCGGGGGTTTATTCTGTTCCCGAAAATGAGCCTGCCGCTGCGCTGGGCACCAAAGACAACCCTTTTATGGTATTGGAGATCGTGCCGAATCATAATCTGGCTCAATTCGGTTATCTGGTAGGCGGGCAGGAGCCCGTGGATCTGGTAAAGGTAAATAATGCAGACTTTCAGAATGGTACTCATTATTATGAAGCCCTGAGTACCTGGATCGACAAGGTGGACTGCGAAGAGCCTTTGTACAGAGAGTTTGAGGATGTGGCTGCCGCGCTGTCTGCGTTCAAGAGGAGCGGCGGGAGTACTGAATTTACTTATTCCGGGGAAAACTATAGTAAAACTGATTATAGATGGGTTTATGCCGATCAGACTTACTATCCGGGTGATTTTTACAGCGATGACAGTACACTGAACCAGAAACTGCAGGGAGAAGGAGCGGTATTTGATTCAATAAACGATCCGTATTGGAAAACCAGTGACGAGAAGATAACACAATACGGTATATATGTTCGCGATGCAGCCGGTGATTTCAAGCTGGTATATCTGACTACGACTAACGGCTATGAGTATGTGCGTGAAAGCGATGCGGCCGGAGAAGCTGCTGTAGATATCAGCGGGCTTACTGACGAGAAGATCAATCTGATCAATATGGATCAGCTGAAATCCCTGCTGGGAAGCGGTGTGAATATTGTTGCCAATGAGAGTGGTGTTCATATTTTAGCCGGTTCCGGAGATTTCATATTTGCGCCGAACGGTGATCTGTATGTATATGTAGGCGAAGGAAGAGGAAGCTACAGCTCATCAGTATATAAGCCGGCAGGAGCATATAGTGGTGAATGGAGCACCAGGTATAAGGAACAGGCAGGAGGAGATTATGTATTCGATCCTTCTCTTGCCGGTGAAGACAGATGGAAACATGTTCCGGACGGCACAGGTGATTACGCCGAAGTAACGGAGATAGAGCCCGGAGTGAAACTCCCTGAATATGTCGGTACCCACGGATCGGGTCCTTCGAGCATCTATCTGGGAGAATATTTGTCTTACGCCGGTGTGGAAGAATACTATACCTATAAAGGAGTGGATGCCGCAGACATTCCGAAGGGTGTCAACCGGTCGGGAAGCGAAGCCGCATTGCCTGTCGTTGTGGATGAGACAACGTTAGTCGGCGGTACCGGGCTCGCCTATATCGGAAGCAAGGACTATGAAAAATATATTGTCAATCCCATGCATATGTTTGCTGTGGAGTCTCTGGCAGCAGGTGACGAGACAGATCCGGACATCATCCGTTACAGGTGGGAAGGCCGCAATTACGAAGACTGTATCTCCATGAGCGATACAGATCAGGCTTCTTACAGGGATTATATGTCCAAAAACAATCTGCTGCTGGTTGATAAAGGTACCTATGATGGAAGCCTGAAGGCTCAAAGTGAAGCCGGGACCGGCGCCTTCAGTAACATCAAAGCCCGCAGGGATGACAGAACTGTCTATGAGGCGTATGTTAAGGTTCTGAAGAATAAGGAAATCTTCAAAACACAGTCACTTGGGCTGGGGTATGTTGGCAGTGATATCAGAAATGATTATGAAACTACCGGTTATAAGTTTTTAGGGTGGTTTAAGGATAAATACGGAGTGAATCCCTTTAATATCACATCTGAAGGGGTTGTTTCTGATGTCACTCTGTATGCCAAGTGGTTGCCGGAATTCGCAGGACGGGAGCGTAGGGATTATGTCTATACGATCACTTTCAGCGGTAATAAAGGCTTAGATGTTCCGGCTGATGCTGAAGTGAAAAATTTACCTGCTGACTTAACGGATATTTATGGAGGCGGTTACATATGCCAGCCTGAAAATATACCGATCCTTGACGGCAAGATCTTTACCGGGTGGTATCTGGATGCAGATTGCCTGTTGGCATTTAACTACGGTGAAACTGTTGAAAAAAATGCTGAAGGAAAGCCTGTCATTGTTGATGAAAATTCCAAAACTCTTACTCTTTACGCCGGATGGAAGGATCTGGATGATGTCAAGGTAAAGAGCTCTGAACCGGATCCCGAACCTGCCAGATTTTCGATCAAATTTGACAGCAATATAACCAGTCTGGGGCGGCAAAAGAGAAACTACAAGATAGTTGAAACCAGTATGCCCGGTACCATAAGCGATCTTGCAATCAACGGCTGGGTTGCTAAGAAACAGCCGGAACCTGAACTTGAGGACGATGGAAGGATCAAGAGGGATGCAGAGGGAAATATCATCTACAAGAAAGACTCTGAGGGAAAACCGATTTATCAGGTGGATGGAGCAGG
>JAILRI010000177.1 GCA_024698555.1 Lachnospiraceae bacterium | reverse complement strand
ACCGAATGCTTGACGGCTTTAGCGATAGCACACGCCTGAAAGCCTCGCCGTAGCCCGCTACGTCTGCGTTTTCAGACATGTACTCTCGGGCAAGCATTCGGCGCATTAGTCCAGTTATTTCGCGATCGATGTACTAGTTTTCCTCAAAAATACCGGAGCAGTTTGTTGATCCGGATGTGGGGGTTTTTAATAGTTACATAAGGGAATATATATGTCAATACTTGAGATCAGTAACCTGAGAAAAAGCTTTAACAACACCGAAATCCTGAAAGGGATATCCTTTTCAATGGAGGAGGGACAGGCTGTTTCGATCATCGGATCTTCCGGAAGCGGCAAGACTACGCTGCTCAGGTGTCTGAACCTGCTCGAAATGGCCGATGAGGGAACTATTTCGGTCAGAGGCGAGAAGATATTCGATGCCTTAGAAATGCCTTACAATCCTAATGCATTAAGGGAAAAGCGTCTGCATTTCGGCATGGTTTTCCAGCAGTTCAACCTGTTTCCGCAGTATACGGCACTGGAAAATGTTACGCTGGCTCCAAAGCTCATAAACAACGGAAAAGACGCGGAAAACATTGAAAATAACGGCAAGGAGCTGCTTGACCAAATGGGGTTGTCGGACAGGATGGGCAACTATCCCCACCAGCTGTCGGGAGGCCAGCAGCAGAGAGTCGCCATAGCGAGGGCATTGGCGTTAAAGCCGGATATCCTGTGCTTTGACGAACCCACCTCAGCACTTGACCCGGAGCTTACCGGCGAGGTACTGCGCGTGATCAGGGGACTGGCCAGCCAGCATATGACCATGATCATAGTCACGCATGAGATGGCATTTGCAAGGGACGTAGCCGATGAAGCCATATTTCTTGATGAAGGCGTGATCTTGGAAAAAGGACCCGCAAAAGAAGTTATAACGAATCCGAAGCATGAAAGGATCCGGCAGTTCCTCTCAAGTCTGGATTCAAAGTGATATTTAAGCTTAACATTCCCCCTCCGGATGACCATATTTGAAGTGAAAGGTTTGCTTTTATACTCAAATATTTCGACAGCTTTTTGATAATATCCGTGGGAATAATTGCAACTAACGAAAGAGCGGAACGCATGAAGAAGGAAAAAGGGCATGTGATCACCGGCATAAAACCGGATTCGATAGCAGAAGAACTTGGTGTGGAGATCGGCGATAAGCTGATCTCTATTAATGATACCGAGATTGAGGATATATTTGACTACAGGTATCTGACCGATGACGAGGAGCTTACACTGCTCATCTACAGCGCCAGGGAAAAGGATTACTATGAGTGCGATATCTCAAAGGAGGCTGACGAGGAATTAGGCTTCGAATTTGGCGACGGACTCATGGACGATTACCGCTCCTGCAGCAATAAATGTATATTCTGCTTTATAGATCAGATGCCTCCGGGGATGAGAGAAACACTGTACTTTAAGGATGATGACGCGCGCTTAAGTTTTCTGCAGGGCAATTACATAACTCTTACCAATATGAAGCAGAAGGATATCGACAAGGTCTGCTTCTATAAACTTTCACCCATCAATGTATCGATTCATACGACAAATCCCGAACTGCGCTGCAAAATGCTGAACAACCGATTTGCCGGTGAGGCTTTAAAAAAGATCCGGTATTTCTGTGACGCGGGAATAGAACTGAACGGTCAGGTGGTGCTCTGCAGGGGAGTCAATGACGGTGCGGAGCTTGACAGGACCTTAAAAGACATTGAGGATTATCTCCCGAACTTAAAGAGCATTTCGGTTGTTCCGATAGGACTCACCAAATACAGGAAAGGGCTTTTCCCCATGAAGCCTTTCGAGAAAGAGGATGCTTGCGGGGTACTGGACCAGATCGAACGGTGGCAGAAATATTACAAGGATAAATACGGGACGAATCTCGTTTACGCTTCCGATGAATGGTACTTAACCTCTGAAAGGGAGCTTCCGACTTTGGCTGATTATGAAGGTTTTCCGCAGATAGAAAACGGTGTTGGAATGCTGAGGTCTTTGATGGAAGAGTTCGATGAAGCATCCCAAAACCATTATGACATATATGAAGGCAGAGTATTGATGCTGACCGGCATGGCGCCGTATAAGATTATAAAACTCCTGGCGGACAGGATAATGGAGCAGTACCCGCAGATACATATAGATGTAATGCCGATCATAAATGATTTCTTCGGACACAGGATCACGGTCACCGGACTGATCACCGGAAGGGATATACTTAGACAGGTATGGGAGAAATACGGACCTGACGCGGAACAAACCGCCACGGATTGCGCCTCCACGGAATGTACCACCATGTGTCCTGTGTATTCGATGCACGGCACAGTTACATCGCCACAAAAAACACTGGACAAGACAGAAGCAGAAAGTGTCGCGCTTACCTCTCAAGGGGAAGGTATGAAGTTATGTGATGAAGAATACGAAAGACCCTTTGACAGAAATAATCCCGAAGACCGTATATGCAGGACTTTGGCCGAGAAGGAACGTATATTGAATGATTTTAATTCACGGAATAAAGAACTTGTTAAGGACCTCCCCTTCGATTTCATCGTTGTTCCCTCTGCCATGCTGCGGGCGGGTGAAAGGGTGTTCCTTGACGATATATCCGTTGACGATCTTCAAAATGCTTTACAAAAGGATATACGTATTGTAAAATCAGGTGGAGAGGAATTTTTTAAAGTACTGTGCAGGGATTATTCGTTCGAAACCGCAGCTTTAAAGAACTATAATAATTATGAAATTGATGAGTGAAGGCAGCTTAGGATTTTTTTCCGTATGAGGAAGACTGTAACCGGCTGCATAAGGAGGAATTTATGAGCAAACCGATAGTGGCGATAGTCGGTAGGCCCAACGTGGGCAAGTCGACGCTCTTTAACGCCCTGGCCGGCGAGCAGATATCGATAGTGAAAGATACGCCGGGCATTACCCGGGATCGTATATACGCTGAAACAACCTGGCTTGATAAGAGCTTTACCATCATTGACACCGGCGGCATCGAGCCGGAATCAGATGACGAGATGCTTAAGTTTATGCGCGAGCAGGCTCAGACTGCCATAGACACCGCCGATGTGATCATTTTCCTGGTGGATGTAAGAGCCGGTCTCGTGGATGATGACAATACTGTAGCTGATATGCTTCGCCGCAGCGGTAAGCCGATAGTTCTGGCGGTAAACAAAGCCGATAACTTTAAACAGCTTGAAGCGGATGTTTATGAGTTCTATAATTTAGGCCTCGGAGATCCCATCGCCATATCTTCTTCCAATAAACTTGGATTTGGCGACCTTCTGGATGAAGTTGTAAGTCATTTTGATAAAGACGCGGATACGGGGGAAGAGGATGAACGTCCCCGCATTGCCGTTATCGGCAAGCCCAATGTCGGAAAGTCGAGCCTGATCAATCATCTGCTGGGGGAAAACCGTCTGATAGTTTCAGATATAGCCGGCACCACCAGGGATGCCATAGACACGATAGTCGAGCATGAGGGCAGGGAGTATATCTTTGTGGATACAGCCGGATTGCGCCGTAAGAATAAGATAAAAGAAGAACTTGAAAAATACATGATAGTCCGTACGGTGGCGGCTGTAGAAAAAAGCGATATCGTAGTGCTCATGATAGACGCGGTGGAAGGCGTGACCGAGCAGGACGCCAAGATCGCCGGTATCGCCCATGAGCGCGGGCGCGGCATTATCATTGCGGTCAACAAGTGGGATGCCATCGAGAAAGACGACAAGACGATCTACAAATACAGAAACAAGATACTTGAGGTCTTAAGCTTCATACCCTATGCTGAGATCCTGTTTATTTCGGCTGCTACCGGTCAGAGGGTGAGCAAGCTTTTTGAATCAATAGATGTGGTCATCCAGAATCAGAACTTAAGGGTGAAGACCGGTGTCTTAAACGAGATCATGAGCGAAGCGGTTGTTTTGCAGCAGCCTCCCACTGATAAAGGCAAGAGGCTGAAGCTGTTCTACATCACACAGGTTTCGGTCAAGCCGCCGACCTTCGTGATCTTTGTCAACGACAAGGAGCTTTTTCATTTTTCATACCAGCGGTATATTGAAAACAAGATCCGGGAAGCCTTTGGTTTCGGCGGAACATCCATCAGGCTGCTGATAAGGGAAAGAAGCGAGAAAGATTAATCTGCGCCGCGGTGTATGCTTTTTTGCGCGTAAAAACAACAATATGGAGATCGATTGAAAATGGTATTAAAATTCATTGTCTGCATGATCATTGGTTATGCACTGGGCTGCTTTCAGACCGGATTTATTGTCGGCAAAGCCAATAAAATGGATATCAGGGAGCATGGCAGCGGTAATGCCGGTACAACCAATGCTTTCAGGACTATGGGGAAAAAGGCCGGTATCATTACATTTTTAGGTGATTTTCTAAAGGCTTTCATTCCGATCATGCTGATCAAATATGTGATCTTTCCGGGGCAGGAGTACACCGAGCTGCTGGAACTGGTATTCGGAGCAGGCTGTGTACTGGGTCATAATTTCCCGTTCTATTTGAAGTTTAAAGGCGGAAAAGGTATAGCGGTGACTGCCGGAGTATTTATCGGGATCGATCCCTGGATAGCCATTCCGGGATTTCTTATCTTCGGACTGGTAGCATTTATATCAAAATATGTGTCGCTGGCAAGTCTGATCGCAGTAAGTATCTGCCCGATATGGATAGTTGTTACCAGATTCGGGAAGTTCAGTACCGGTATTTATGCCGCTATGGTGGCAGTCAGTGTCCTTTTCCTGGCTTCGGCGATCATCAGGCATTATCCTAACATTAAACGACTGATGAACGGAACGGAAAACAAGATAGGCGAGAAAGCAAAATCATAAGTTTGTGAAAAAACTGTACATAAATATCAAATATCTACAACTCGGAGGAGAAAAATGTCGATAACAGTCCTCGGTGCGGGAACCTGGGGGACCGCTCTTACTATACTTCTTGCCAATAAGGGCAGGGAGGTGGTTTTGTGGTCCAAGCTTGAAAAAGAGATAGAGGAGCTTAAGAATGACCGCCGGAATATAAAGAATCTGCCCGGAGCAAGGCTTCCCGAATCGGTAAAGCTTACCACAGATGAAAAATATGCCTGCAAAGACTCTGAACCGGAGCTGATCGTCTTTGCAGTCGCGTCGCCTTTTGTACGGTCGACTGCAAAGCTGGTGAGTCCGTATATATCAGATGGTCAGATTATAGTAAATGTTGCGAAGGGAATTGAGGAGGCAACGCTTGATACACTGCTGGATGTCATCAGGGAAGAGATCCCGAACGCAGATCTTGCGGTATTATCAGGTCCGAGTCATGCCGAAGAAGTGAGCCGCGGCATACCTACTACAGTTGTAGTAGCAGCCTCCAAACGCGCTACAGCCGAGTATCTGCAGGATACTTTTATGACAGATCGTTTCAGGGTTTATACTACCAATGATATCATCGGAGTAGAGCTCGGAGGTTCATTAAAGAACGTGATCGCGCTGGCAGCCGGTATGTCTGACGGCTTGGGATTCGGAGACAATACCAAAGCCGCTCTTATGACCAGGGGACTTGCCGAGATCGAACGTCTCGGACTTGCTATGGGAGCCAAGGCTGAAACCTTAAGCGGCCTGTCCGGAATAGGAGACCTGTTCGTTACATGTACAAGTCATCATTCAAGAAACTGGAATGCGGGCAATCTTATAGGCAAGGGCATGAGCGTGGATGAAGCGCTTGCTGAGGTAAAACAGGTCGTTGAAGGAGTGTACTGCGCAAAAGCTGCTCTAAAACTGGCCAGAAAGTACTACGTCGAAATGCCCATCGTCACTCAGGTAAACGCGATACTTTTTGATAATAAGCCTGCCGAGGAAGCCGTCAGCGCTCTCTTTATGAGAGAGAAGCGGGACGAGCATGTTATGAACTGGTAGTATAAAAACAGAGATCAACAGATCAACGCCGTAGAGTATACGGCGTTTTTTTATTGCCATTTTAAATTATACGAAATCTTTAACGGCGATTCTAACAATGTAGAATGAATTTTTTTGTGTGATTTACACAAAGAAAAATAAATCACATGACTCGCTCTTGACAAATCTAAAATAAGGTATTATAATTCATAATTGGAGTTGTAACAGATTTGTAACATTTAACATTTGTAATAAATGTGTAATATTTCGGATTTAACAAATCTGTAACAAATCCATCAAATATCGATAAATAGAGGGTTTACATAGATTTGACTTTCACTGTTTTAACATTTCATGGAGGTATTCTACAGTATGCGAATGTCGAAATTATTAAAGCTTAGTAGTTTTGTCTGTCTTCTGACTACTATAGTAATCCTTTCGGGAATAAATTTTGCACAGGCCGGAACTATTACAGGCGAGATTGCTGTCGGAGGTGTTTCTTACTATCTTGACATGTATTATAAGAACACCGAAGATCTTGAAGGTGCATCAGGTATGCTGCTGGCTGACCCTGTTACCATTCCTGAAAATGTTGCTATCGCCAACGTAAATGATTATCTGAATATAAGATCCGGCGCAGGCACTGATTACGGAATGATAGGTTATCTTCCCAAGAACGGTATGTGTATCGTGCTGGAAGATCTGGGCGGATGGGCCAAGATTCAGTCCGGTTCTCTTACCGGTTATGTTTCTACCGATTATCTGTTTATGGGTGAGGAAGGCTATGCGAAGGCCGAAGAGATCGCGTGCCTTATGGCTACTGTAAACGGCAATAATGTAAATTTCCGTTCCGAACCCGATACTACCACTGATGAAAATATCATTGCTACCGTCAATAACGGAGAACATCTTATCGTTATAGAGGAAACGGTTGTAAGCAAAGAAGATGATAATGTACTTTGGGTAAAGGCTTATGTTGATGATCTGGAAGGATATATTTCGAAGGATCTGGTAACGGTAGCTTACGACTGGGTAAAGGCAGTTTCGATTTCATCCATTCTTGATGCGGGTGATACAAACGGTATTTCTTCACTGAGAGCGAAGCTTATCATTGAAGCCAAGAAACATATCGGTCTGCGTTATGTGTGGGGCGGTACGAGTCTTTCTAAGGGCGCTGATTGCTCAGGTTTCTGTCTTGCTGTATACAAGGCGTGCGGTATCGATATAAGCAAGCTTCCGAGAGCTTCTTACGATCTGGCAGCTTCATCAAAGGGACGCAAGGTTTCCCTTTCCGGCGCGAAACCCGGAGATCTGGTATTCTACGGGGATTCCAGCGGACATGTAAACCATGTCGCTATGTATATGGGTAACGGACAGATCATCCACGAATCGGGCCGTGCTTACGGCTGCAAGATTTCAGACGTTCATTACAGAACTGTTCTGAAGGTAAAGAATTTCCTTGATTAATACTCTCCTGTGAGATTTTGGACAAGGCATAAAGAGAGGCATCGGTACTTTTCGGGGTACCGATGCTTTTTTATACTCTTTTTATTGAATACGAAACCTCAATATAGTATCATAATAATGATTATAAAAAAAGAACAGGTGCTTGATCAATGGAAATTATTCTGATCACCGCCGCTATACTGGCGGCACTTATCATTAAAGGCATTTATGATAAAAACATGTACGAAAAGAAGCTGGTTCGTAATGTAAGGGATTCTTTCGGACGTGAGCCTAAAAAAAACATAACACAGGCCAGGGCTCAGGTTCTGCCGTATTACGCGGAGCATAAAGAAAAAAGCGATTGTCATGTGGACCGCATTACCCGTAATGACACCGACCTGGACAGGATATATGACAGGCTTAACTCATGCAAATGCGCCATAGGAGAGGAATATCTGTACTATTTGCTGGTCAATCCGTCTTCTTCGATTGAGGAACTTAATGAACGCGAACGGGTGATATCCCACCTTTATAACGACCGGGAGAAGCGTGAATCATTAGGTGTCATGCTCTCCCGTATAGGCATGCTCAAAAACATCTCGGCATACGAATACATGAACCGTTTGAAGGATATCACTCCCGACAGCAATGTTATGCATATCGTGCAGGCGTTATCGCTTGCAGCCTCCATTGCCCTGATATTCTTTTCGCCGGTGTACGGGATCATGCTGACCATAGTCATGTTTTTCTTAAATGTCATCACGTATTTTAAACGTAAAACGCTAATCGAAGGGTATTTTTCCATAGTATTCTACATACTGAATACCCTGGATGCTGCCGGAAAGCTTTTAAAAACAGAGGACAGCGAGCTTTCTGTATATTATGACAGGATAAAACGCGCTGCAGGAAAGTTTTCAAAGATGCGGCACAATTCGGTCTTTCTTCTGTCGGGAGCCGGCGCGGGTCCGTTGCAGCTGATATTTGATTATGTCCGCATGGCGTTTCATATCGACCTGATAAAGTTCAATTCGATATGCCTTTTTTTTGCCGCCCACACAGATGATTTTGAAAAGATATTTGAGACTGTGGGGTTCCTCGACTGCATGCTGGCGGCTGCTTCTTATCGTAAACTTCATGAGGACGGATACTCTGTGCCGGTTTTAAGCTCTGGTGATAAAAGGTATATCCGTGCTTTGAACCTTGCGCATCCTTTGCTGAATGACCCTGTGACAAATGACCTTGACATAAGCAGACCGGTACTGCTGACAGGTTCAAATGCCTCCGGCAAATCCACATTTTTAAAGACTGTTGCGCTGAACGCGATCCTCGCGCAGACCATACATACAGTACTGGCACAAAGCTATGAAGCCCCTGTGTTTCATGTGATGACTTCCATGGCTCTCAGGGATGATATCGCAAGCGGCGAAAGTTATTATATCGTGGAGATCAAGAGTCTGAAGCGGATCATAGATGAAAAAGGCTCTGTACCGGTTCTGTGCTTTATAGACGAGGTGCTCCGCGGGACAAATACTGTGGAGCGTATAGCGGCTTCGACCCAGATCCTGCGGGGACTTGGGGATGCGAACGCCCTGTGTCTGGCTGCCACTCATGATATCGAGCTGACTCATCTTCTGGAGGATGTGTATGACAATTACCATTTTGAGGAGCAGATAGAGGAAGATGAGATAATATTCGATTATAAACTTAAAAAAGGACGTGCTGCCTCACGTAATGCCATAAGCCTCTTAAGGATCATGGGGTATCCGCAAGATACGGTCGAAGCGGCAGCCGGTATGGCTGAAAGGTACGTAGAAACCGGCGAATGGAGATGAAAGGAGTAACTTACTTTGCAGGAAGAAAGGATCGAGCGCATCAGCGAGGCAGATAAGGAAAAAGTATCGCCCATGATGCGCCAGTACATGGAAACCAAGTCCGGATACATGGACTGCGTCCTGTTTTACAGGCTCGGGGATTTTTACGAAATGTTCTTTGAGGATGCCCTTCTGGCAGGAAGGGAGCTCGAACTTACCCTGACAGGTAAAAATGCAGGCTTGGAAAAAAGGATCGTGATGTGCGGGATTCCCTTCCATTCTTATGAAGGATACATGAACAAACTGGTCGAAAACGGACATAAAGTCGCCATTTGCGAACAGATCGAGGATCCAAAGCTGGCAAAGGGGATAGTAAAACGTGAAGTGATCAGGATAGTTACTCCCGGAACCAATACCAGTGAATTTTCACTGGATGAGAGCAGGAACAGCTACATCATGTGTCTGTATTATTCGGAGGAAGGTTTCTTTATCTGTGTATGTGATATAACCACGGGAGATTTTTACCTGACCGGGTGCGGCAAAGCCGGCGAAGTGACCGACGAGATCGAGCGTTATATGCCCAAGGAGATCATATACTGCCCGTATCTTGATATAAGCGGTTTTGACATAGAAAAGTCAGGCGCAGCCGATAATATCTGCAAAAGCAGGCTTGGCGGATCATATTTTGATCTGAGTGAAAGCCGCCGGATCATAGATTCTCATTTTAAAAACAATGCGCCGGAACTGACCGAGCCGGAATGCCTGGTCTGCGGCGCGCTTCTTAAATATCTTACGGAAACCCAGAAGAACGGTCTGGATAATATCACTGCCATAAGCCGTTATGAACATGGACGTTATATGGTGCTGGACAGTTTTGCCAGGCGGAATCTGGAGCTGACCGAGACTCTTCGTGAAAAGGAGAAGAAGGGCTCACTGCTCTGGGTAATGGATAAGACCAAAACCGCTATGGGAGCGAGACTTTTAAGGAACTATATCGATCAGCCCCTGCTGGATAAAGAGATGATCTGTGAGCGTCTTGACGCGGTAGAGGAATATAAAAACAACCAGATTGACCGGGAGGAGCTGCGCGAATACTTAAGCGCCATTTACGACCTTGAAAGGCTGGCGGGCAGGATCAGTTCCCGCAGTGCCAATCCCAAGGATCTGACTGCCTTTCTGTACTCGATAAAACGGCTTGGACCAGTAAAGCAGATGGCGGCCTCATTTTCATCAAAATTAAGCACCATCGCCTTTCAGGAGATCGATCCGCTTTATGATCTGGCGGAACTCATAGAAAGCTCGATAGTTGACGATCCTCCCATGCAGATCAAAGAAGGCGGGATCATAAGAGCAGGCTATAACCGGGAGGTGGATGAGCTCAGAAACGTCAAGACCGACGGCAAGAACTGGCTGCTGGCTCTGGAAGAAAAGGAAAAAGAACGGACCGGTATCAAAAACTTAAGGATCCGCTATAACAAGGTCTTTGGATATTATTTTGAGGTCACCAACTCGTTTCTGAATATGGTACCGCCCGAATGGACTCGCAAACAGACTCTGACAGGCGCGGAGAGATTCATGACTCCGGAGCTTAAGGAGCTTGAAGATAAGATACTGCACGCCGAGGACAGGCTGTTTTCACTGGAATATGAACTTTTTTCCGAGGTACGTGAAAGGCTTGCCCGGTGTATCGAGAGGATCCTCGCCAGCGCGAAAGCAGTTGCGAAGCTGGACTGTTATGCTTCGCTCGGGTATGTGGCAGAGCGCAATTCCTATGTCAGACCTTCGATAAATACAGAAGGAAGAATATCCATACGTGACGGACGTCATCCTGTGGTGGAGCAGTTCATTGGCAGAGAATCGTTTATCGGAAACGATACGGAACTTAATAACTCATCCTGCCGTATCGCGATCATAACAGGCCCGAATATGGCCGGCAAATCCACGTATATGCGTCAGACCGCGCTCATCGTGCTTATGGCTCAATGCGGTTTCTTTGTTCCGGCCGCGTCGGCTGATATAGGGATAGCCGACAGGATCTTTACCCGTGTCGGAGCGAGCGATGACTTAGCTTCAGGACAAAGTACTTTCATGGTGGAAATGAATGAAGTGGCCCATATTTTGAAAACAGCTACCAGGAACAGTCTGCTGATCCTTGATGAGATCGGACGCGGAACCTCCACATTTGACGGGCTTTCCATTGCATGGGCAGTGGTGGAATATATAGCTGATAAAAGAAAATGCGGGGCAAAGACATTATTCGCGACACATTATCATGAGCTGACAGAGCTTGAGGACAAGCTGGAAGGTGTCGGTAATTACTGCATAGCGGTCAAGGAGCAGGGTGAGGATATCATTTTCCTACGCAAGATCATGAGGGGCGGAGCGGACAAAAGCTACGGGATCCAGGTGGCAAGGCTGGCCGGTCTGCCGGAAACTGTACTTTCACGTGCAAAGGAGATAGCTGAAATACTTACCGATAACGATATAAATGCGAAAGTAAGGGCCAACGCAAAGGCTGTTACTCGCAGAATGCCGGGGAAAAACAGGCCGGATCCCGGGGCTTTCGATGGACAGATGTCGTTATACTGGGGCGGCGGTACGACTGAAGTGCATGACAGCGCGGTCAGGACAGATGTGCCCTCAGGTGATCTGCCGTCCGTAAACAGCGGCGGGATCGACACTGAAACCGAAAAGAAGCTGAAAAAGTCCGAAAAGATACTTGCAGAACTTGAAAAAGTAAACATTAACGAACTGCGTCCTCTCGATGCCATCAATGTGCTTTCCAGGCTGCAGGATATGGCTTCAAACTGAACTGATTGATCAAGGGGGGAGCTGATAATTATGCCAACCATAAACATACTCGACCAGAATACCATAAACCAGATCGCCGCGGGTGAAGTCATAGAACGTCCCGCATCGGTGGTAAAGGAGCTGGTGGAAAACTCCATTGACGCGGGAGCTGATGCCGTCACGGTTGAGATAAAGGGCGGCGGTATAGAGCTCATACGCATTACGGATAACGGCTGCGGCATAGAGCCAAAGGAGATCAGGAAGGCTTTTTTAAGCCATGCTACCAGCAAGATATGTACCGCAGCGGATCTGGCGGATGTCATGAGTCTGGGCTTTCGTGGTGAGGCGCTGGCAAGTATAGCTTCTGTTGCCGAAGTAGAAATGCTCACCAAGACCAAGGGTGAGGTGCTCGGAACCAGATATGTGATAAAATGCGGTGAAGAAATGGCGATGCATGACGCGGGGTGTCCCGAAGGCACGACGATCCTGGTGAGGGATCTGTTTGCTTCGGTTCCCGTCAGAAAGAAATTCTTAAAATCAGCGATCACCGAAGCTTCCTATGTGAGCGATCTTATGGAGCGCATCGCGCTTTCGCATCCTGATATTTCGATAAAATATATAAACAACGGAAAAACGCTCATATTTACCAATGGAAACGGCTCGGCAAAGGACGTGATCTACGGGATATACGGACGGGATATCACTAATGCGCTGGTAGAGATCCCCGGGTTTTCATCTTTTATCAACAGCTCCACAGATCAGAACGCCGATACATCAAAGGGAGATATCGGGATCAGAGGATACGTGGCCAAACCCATAGTAGCCCGCTCCAACCGGAGTCTGGAACATTTTTTCGTTAACGGCAGGTATATACGGAATAACGTGATCTCCAAAGCGATCGAGGAAGCTTATGCCCCGTATATGATGCAGCATAAGTATCCTTTTACCGTGCTCTTTTTGAAAATATCACCGGAAAAACTTGATGTTAACGTGCATCCGACCAAACAGGAAGTGAGGTTTTCCAATCCTGATGAGATTTTTGACACAGTATATAAAGGTATTTCCGATGAGCTTAAAAAAGCTCTGATGATCCCTGAGGTCACTTATCAAAAGCCTGATAATGCAGCGTCCGCCAGGGAAAGAACTCTTTTAAACGAGGCGTTTCAGAAAGCTCCGGAGCCTTTTATGAAGAAAATACCTGACCAGCCTATTTCCGATCCTTATATGAAGGAAAGCGTTTATCAGGCCGCCCCCGTATCTGTAAACATGGAAAACTCAAATTCCATCACTTCAGGTATAACAGGTACTGAATGCGTGGGTATCGATAAATCAGACCAAAAAGATTTTGATTTAAATACTTCAGACATAAATACCGCAGAATTAAGTACATCTGGTTTGGTGGCAGAAAACAACGCCGAATACTCCCAGCTTGGTTTTGTTGCTGATAAAGAGAAGATCATTCATGAAATATTGCCGGAAAACAGCGAAGAATTTAAGAATAACATGAAAAGCGGTTTTAAGATCGTTGGGCAGGTATTTGATACCTATTGGATCGTACAGCGTGATAATACCATGTATATAATCGATCAGCATGCCGCGCATGAGAAGATCATTTATGAACATATCATCTCGAGATTTAGCGGCAGGCTTCCTTCCCAGCACCTTATGCCTCCCCTGATCATTTCTTTTACTTCCTCAGAATGTGCCTGTATAGCCGATCATATCGGGGATTTTAATAATATTGGCTTTGAACTTGAGAAATTTTCGGGTAATGAGTATGCCTTAAGCGGTATTCCCGATTTACCGTACGGACTCGATCCAAAGGCTCTGCTGATGGAGCTGATCGATTCGTATAACCGTGTGTCTTTTTTGAAGACTTCGGGTCAGGACGGTGATCAACGAAATATGTCCGTTACTGACAGCGGGACGGCTATCCCCGAAGCGTTAAGAAACAGACTGGCCACATGCTCCTGTAAGGCGGCTGTAAAAGGTAATACAAAGCTTTCTTATGATGAGGCTCGAAGTCTTATACTACAGCTTTTGGAGCTGGAAAATCCCTTTAACTGCCCGCACGGCAGGCCTGTGATCATCGAGATGAGCAAGTATGAGCTGGAGAGGAAGTTCAAAAGAATAGTGTGAGATGCCATGGGCTCTTACTCAAAAAGTTTTTTTATCGATCTACAACATATTTTTTTGGAATATAATAAAACCAATATGAAAAAAACCGAGACAATAAACAAGGATAGAATCAAACTTATCATTATAAATGGTCCAACTGCAGTTGGGAAAACTGCAGTATCAGTAGAATTGGCGAAGTTGATCGGGGGCGAGATCATTTCGGCTGATTCGATGCAGGTGTATCGGGGGATGGATATAGGTACAGCCAAGGTGACGTATGAGGAGATGAAGGGGATTCCGCATCATCTGATAGATATCTTGGAGCCGGATGAGGAGTTTGGAGTTATAAGTTTTAAGGAGATGGCTCAAAAGAAGATCAATGAGATCACCGATAGAGGAAATGTTCCTATTATTTGCGGGGGAACCGGGTTTTATATACAGGCTGTACTTTATGATATTGAGTTTATTGAGTATGATGAGGCTAAACAGCGTCAGATAAGGGAAAAACTTGAAAAAGAACTGGCTGAAGAGGGGGCGCTGGTACTTTATGAGCGGCTGAAGGGGATCGATCCCGAATACGCGGCGATCATCCACCCGAACAATACAGGAAGACTGCTGCATTCGCTGGAAACCTGGGAGCTTACCGGCAAACGCATGTCGGAACATAATAAAGAGCAGCGGGAGAGGAAATCTCCTTATGACTTCAGGTATTTTGCGCTGACTGATGACAGGGAAAAGATCTACGAGAGGATAAACAAAAGAGTTGATCGGATGATCGAAGCCGGACTGGAGCAGGAGGTAAGAACGCTGCTTGACAAAGGTTATTCCCGCAGTCTGCAGTCCATGCAGGGCATCGGTTATAAGGAAATGGCCGATCATATAGCCGGCGAAATAAGCCTGGATGAAGCCATCTATGATATCAAGCGGGAGACCCGGCACTATGCGAAGAAGCAGCTGACCTGGTTCAAACGTGAGCGTGATGTGGAATTCGCGGACAGAAGAGAGTTTAAGGATAATGGGGAGATCGCCGGATTCCTGTCAGAATCTGCCCGTTCCCATAAGCAGTAAACGAAAGGCAAAAACATGAATATCGATAAAATATATCTGGAATCGGAATTATCAAAAAAAGTAATGGAACTTGGCGAAAAATATACCGATGAGCTGAAAGACAGATTCGAGGTTATCGACCGCACTGCCGAGTTCAATCAGATGAAAGTGCTCAGAGCGATGCAGGCTGAAAGGGTCAGCGATACACACTTTAACGGCTCTACGGGATATGGGTATAACGACGCGGGAAGGGAAGCGCTCGAGGCTGTTTACGCGAGGGTTTTCCATACCGAAACTGCATTGGTGAGGCCTCAGATCACCTGTGGTACACATGCCCTTGCTACGGCTCTGGCGGCGAATTTAAGACCGGGCGATGAGGTGCTTTCACCTGTCGGTAAGCCCTATGACACGCTGGAAAGCGTGATCGGGATCGTGCCGGCTGTCGGATCTTTAAAAGAATACGGAGTCAGCTACCGTCAGGTGGATCTGTTGCCGGATGGCGGCTTTGATCTTGAAGGGATAAAGGCTGCTGTAAATGATAAAACGAAGCTGGTTACCATACAGAGATCCAAAGGGTATCAGACCAGACCTACACTGTCGGTGGGCAGGATCGGGGAACTTATCAGTTTTATCCGCGGGATAAAGCCTGAAGTAAAGGTCATGGTTGACAACTGCTACGGGGAATTTGTGGAAGAGATAGAGCCGGGCGATGTGGGAGCGGATATGGTGGTCGGTTCCCTCATCAAAAACCCCGGAGGCGGTCTCGTAGCTACAGGAGGCTATATCGCAGGAAGCGAAGAGTGCATAGAACGCTGCGCCTACCGTCTGCTTTCACCCGGACTCGGCAAGGAGGTCGGAGCGACCTTAGGGCTTACCCGGAGCATGTTCCAGGGTCTGTTTATGGCGCCTGTGGTTACGGCTTCCGCTTTAAAGGGCGCGATATTCGCGGCAAGGATATATGAAGACTTGGGATTTGATGTGATACCGAACGGAACGGAATCACGGCATGATATCATACAGGCTGTCACATTGGGCTCACCTGAAAGACTTATCGCCTTTTGCAAAGGCATACAGGCCGCGGCGCCGGTAGACAGCTTTGTAACTCCCGAACCCTGGGCCATGCCGGGATACTCCAGCGAAGTCATCATGGCAGCCGGCGCCTTCGTACAGGGTTCATCTATCGAACTGTCCGCGGACGGACCGCTCAAAGAGCCTTATGCGGTATATTTCCAGGGGGGACTTACCTGGTATCACGCAAAATACGGGATACTGCGTTCTGTTGAGGAGTTGTACAGAAGAGGGCTGATCGACATCAGATAAAAACAAAAAAATAAAAGTCTTATTTCTTAAACCTGTGAAGAGAAAGAAATAAGACTTGTTTTTTGTGTCATTACAGGAAACGGAACAATCCGATGACCTTCCCCAGGATCTGTACATCCTTAACTATGATGGGATCCATGGTGTCGTTCTCCGGCTGAAGACGGATATGATCCTTCTCCTTATAGAAGGTCTTGACTGTAGCGGAATCATCGATAAGCGCTACGACCTTGTCACCGTTGCGGGCAGTGTTCTGCTGCTGGACCAGGATCTTGTCGCCGTCAAAAATGCCGGCATTGATCATGCTCTCGCCCTTGACCTTGAGCATGAAAGTCTGGACATTCGGCATATACTCGGTAGGGATAGGAAAATATCCCTCGATGTTTTCGGAAGCCAGAATAGGCTGTCCTGCAGCAATGGAGCCGATGATGGGAACGTTGACCATCTCCCTGCGAGTCAGGTTAAAGCTCTCGTCAAGGATCTCGATGGTACGCGGTTTGGCCGGATCACGTCTGATGTATCCGGCCTTCTCCAGCGTCTCAAGGTGAGAATGGACGGTAGAAGTGGAGCTTAATCCTACGGCAGCACATATATCGCGTACCGAAGGCGGAAAACCGCGCTGAAGGATCTGGTCCTTAATGTAATCAAGTATTTCCTGCTGTTTATTTGACAGTTTTTCATATGACATAGTAGTATACCTCCGATCGTTGTATAAACAGTGACCACACAAATGTTCGTTTGTATTTTGAATGATTATACTACAGTTTATTTAAAAAGTCAAACATATGTTTGCATTTTGAGCTTTAAATTTATTGCTGCCGCAATACCTGTCAATGTCCAGAATACGGGAGCTATGGCAACGGAAGAATCGTTAAATACCGCAGCCAGAATGTACCCGATCATTCCCGCCAGTATTGCGCCTTCAATATAATCTGTGTATGCGGAGACCTTAGGGTTGTCTGACGGCTTAAATCTCATATTTTTAAAGCCCGCGCCCAGCAGCATGGCAAAGTATACGAGTACCGCTATCAATGATAATACTCCGGTCTGCACGGCGATCTGAAGATACATGCAGTGCGGCTTGGTAACGATAAATCCCCAGTTGGTGCTGTTATATGAAGCAACAAAGTCACTGCCGGGATAAACTATAGAAAATGTATCCGCGCCGCTTCCCAGCAGGATATATTTTTTCAGGAGAGGAATAGTTCTGGACCACAGAAAACCTCGTCCGGTGGCAAAAAGGCCGTGTTCGTCCAGAAAATCGATCTTCTCGCTGACAGTATGCCTGATAAATTTGCCGTAGGGCGTGTAGTAGTAATATCCGCTGTTCAAATGCGCGAAATACCATGCTCTTTCAGCAAAGACCTCAAACCCGGTCACATCCTCTGTAAGTCTTACCGGAGCTATGGACACATCCTTAAAGGCAGGATCGTCGATAATGACCATGTTTTCATCATTCAGTTCGATATCCAGCTCAGTTCCGGTATCATCAAGACATGTGACCGACATTTCGTCAGGATCGAATTCCACATGAAGCCTTTTGCCACGGACAGTGATCACCACGTCACGGTCAGTGGTTTCAATTCCCGTAACGGTGTAGTTGGTGCGTCCGGTATCAAATGAAGAAAACAGGCGGTTTAAGTAATCGTTACCGCCGAACAACGCGTAGATAACGAGAAACAATACGGTAACACCGAGTGAAGCCAGGGAAACGATCTTTCCTTTACGGCTCTTTAAGCCGAACATAAACCAAAGCACGGCAAGGGAGGCTGCAGTACCTATAAAGCCTGTTTTGGAACCGGAGCCGAACAGACAGATCATAAGGCATATGTACAGAACGCCGAAGAAAAGCTTAACAGGTTTCTTTTTTTCCGCAAAGACCATGATCAGTATAACGGGTGATACGAGCGGCACGAAAGAGCCGACATAGTTCGGATTTGAAAATGTCATGGCTACACGCCATATTCTGAATTTGTGTCTGAATTCCCCTCCGCTTTCAATAAATCTGTCATATAAACGTGAGGGGATGACCAGCCTTTTTCCAAATTCCGTATCCAGGATGTCTGTAAAAAAAGCCTGGGAAAACCCGACTATGACCAGCAGGAGAGTACCGGCAGCAAGGGCATATATGAGAAGACGCACATCCTGTTCATTGCGAAGCATAAGAAACACATAATAAGCCGTCACCACATATCCGAGCAAAACCGTACAGGGTTCAAACTGTTCATAAATACCCGTCCGGGGATAAGGCTGATAACGTGAGAACAGACTGGAAAGCAGCGCGAGGACTCCATAAGCGAATAAAGGAATAAATACCTCCGGAACAGAGCGGGCTTTTTTTTCTGTGATAAGCCTTACGGCAATAAGTACGGCCATGACTGCGGACAATATGACAAAAACCACCATCTTGCCATGCAGAGCCAGATCAAAAGCGGTACCGTCCGTCGGAAAAAAATCATATTTTTCAAGTCCGGTATCATAGTAATACAGCCTGTAAATAAGGGGAACCACAGCCAGTACGGCGGCCGGCGGGATCAGTCGGCACATATCTGAAAACTGCTCTATATTATTTCTGTTCCGTGAAAACATCCTAAAAGCCTCCGTGATCGGGTACAGTTATTGCGGATGACATAATAAAGCTGT
>JAILRI010000155.1 GCA_024698555.1 Lachnospiraceae bacterium | reverse complement strand
GTATGGAATTTTTTAACCTCAACACTTCCGAAACGGCTGATCTTGCCCAGGTCGTTACGTCCGAGATCCACCAGCATGTTGTGCTCCGCCAATTCTTTTTCGTCGGCTAAAAGCTCTTCCTCCAGCCGCTTATCCTCTTCATCGGTTTTGCCTCTGGGTCTCGTTCCTGCCAGCGGGAAGGTATGCAGCACGCCATTTTCAAGCTTGACCAGGGTTTCGGGCGAGGCTCCCGCCACTTCCACATCGGTGCCCGCAAAATAGAACATGTAAGGCGAAGGATTGATGGTACGAAGCATTCTGTAGGTATCTAAGAGACTTCCCTCAAAAGGTGCCGCCATACGGTTGGAGAGCACTATCTGGAAAATATCGCCTTCCTTGATATGGTGCTTGGCCTTCTCCACCATCTCGCAATATTCTTCTTTTGAGAACAGGGACTTGGCCGGTCCTAACA
Source organism: Lachnospiraceae bacterium (assembly GCA_024698555.1). Lineage (GTDB taxonomy): Bacteria > Bacillota > Clostridia > Lachnospirales > Lachnospiraceae > RUG11977. Next base: position 4,202 of record JAILRI010000155.1, on the reverse strand, counting down.
GCCTTCCGGGCTTCTCGCGTTTGGGAGCGCCGTTCTTTATCAGCTCCGCCATCTGGGTAAGCTCCATTTTCGCCCTGTTATAGCCGGTGTCGCAGTCTGAAAGCTTCATATTGGCAATGAGTATGATCTTCTGTTTGTAATTGTCATATGCGATGACCTTGTCAAACAGCATCAGATCCATATCCCGGAAAGCATCGTCATCCGTTACCTCCACCTTTGCCGTCGGTTCGCTGTAGAAAAGGTAGTCAAATGAGAAATAACCCACAAATCCTCCGGTAAACGAAGGCAGGTAATCAAAACGGGGACTGGTGTAATCGGACATGATCTTACGCAGCTCGGCAGACGGATCGGCTGTCGTAAATGACATTCCTCCTGCCTGCATCAGGCCGTCCTTGCAGCTGACCGCCAGCTTCGGATCATACCCCAAAAACGTGTATCTGCCCCATTTCTCGCTCTCAGCTACGGATTCGAGCATGTAGCAGTGTGTGGAAATGTTTTTGAGTTTCCTCATCGCCTCTATGGGTGTGCAGACATCGGATAATATCTCGCAGCTGACCGGTACGACCTTGTATCTGCCCGACGCGGCGATCTCCTTAATTTCCTCAAGTGTGGGTCGAAATTGCATACAAACCTCCTTAAACATAAAAATCCCCGGCAGAATAATACTATTCTGCCAAGGACGAATACTCACAATATATCCGCGGTGCCACCTTGATTCACTGGGCTCCAGTGCGCTTAGCGGGATACCAACATACCCCCGGCAGCTAACGCGTGCCTCACGTCGCAGGATACTCGCCGTTACGAATCCGGCTTTCATTGCGCCCTCAGCGGTCCATTTGACGAACTGTATCTTATCCGGATCTCAGCTGCCCGGACTCTCTGTAAAGTCATGTTTCGCCTTTATCTCCGCATCAACGGTTTAGTTATTTATTGCGCTAAAGTATAGAATAATATTTTTGAACTGTCAAGTGGTTTTTGAAATTTTTTTCAACGCTTTGTTTTTTGTAATTTTTCAACGGTTTCTGTTACAGCCCTGCAAAATTAGCTTGCATATCCTGAAAATATGTGGTAGCATAAAACTCGATATGTAGCTTTTGTTGCCACGTTGGACGATATTGAATATCGACATAATACTGTTTACGATACTTTGTTGTTATGCCATTATCCGACGCGGTTGGATCAAATTTATTGAAAAGGAAAGGAAAAATGGGGGATTTTGTTATAAGTTGCTGCTCTTCGGCGGATCTTTCCCTGGAGAGATTTAAGGAAAGGAACATAAAGGTAGTTTATTTTCATTTTGAACTGGGTGGAGTTGAGTACCCCGATGACTGCGGGGTAACCATCACTCCGGAAAGGCTGTTTGCGGACATGCTGGCAGGGGCATCTACCAAGACCAGCCAGGTATCGGTGGGAGAGTATATTGAACATTTTGAGAAGGAACTGAAAGAAGGCAGGGACATTCTGCATGTAACGCTTTCTTCGGGCATATCGGGTACCTACGGCTCCGCGTGCCTGGCCAGGGAAGAACTTTCGGCAAAGTATCCTGACAGGAAGATTTATGTAGTGGATTCGCTGGGAGCTTCCAGTGGGTACGGGCTCATCATGGAAACTCTTGCGGATATGCGGGACGCGGGCATGGGTATAGACGAGCTTCACGACTGGATCGAGGCGAATAAGCTTAAGCTCAATCACTGGTTCTTCTCGACAGACCTGACATTCTTCATCCGGGGAGGCAGGGTGTCAAAAACCGCGGGTACCTTCGGCAAGATACTGAATATCTGCCCCCTGCTCAATATGGACAACCTGGGACGCCTCATCCCCCGCGAGAAGATACGTACGAAGCCGAAGGTTATAAAGCGTAACTATGAAAAGATGGTGGAATTCGCTGATAAAAGCAGAGATTATGACGGAAAGTGCTTTATCAGCCACTCTGCATGCTACGATGACGCGAGAGCGCTCGCAGACCTCATCGAGGCTGATTTCCCCAAGCTGAACGGCAAGGTGGAGATCTTTCCCATCGGCGCTACCATAGGCAGCCACACCGGACCCGGCACCGTGGCGCTGTTCTTCTGGGGCAAGGAAAGAATTGATTGAAAATAAGGGGCTGTTGCTTAAAATGCGGCGAGCCCCGTTTTCTTTCTGTTAATATTTCATTTTCTTTGACTGGCATTACGAGGATTAGTTGACAGAACGGGCGGATTGTGCTAGCATACATTTTTAATATGGTATGTCGGATAGGTTTGACTTTTAAGGAGCGATGTACCGGATATTGGGAAAAGGAAAAGTATCAGGAGGATTTATATGAGCAGGAAACCCATTTTTACAGGAGCGGCGGTAGCTATCATCACTCCCATGAATGCTGACGGGAGCGTGAATTTTGACGAATTTAAGAAGCTTATAGATTATCAGATCGAGAACGGTACGGATGCCATCGTGGTGTGCGGCACCACAGGCGAGGCCTCGACTCTTTCACACGAGGAGCATATCGAGTGCATCAGGTTTGTGACGGAGTATGTTAATAAACGTGTACCGGTCATTGCAGGTACCGGTTCGAACTGTACCGAAACCGCGATCTATCTGTCACAGGAAGCAGAAAAGGCGGGAGCGGACGCAGTGCTCTTAGTTACGCCTTACTATAACAAGGCTACCCAGAAGGGTCTCATCAGACATTTTGGCGATACAGCGTCTGCTATCGGTATTCCGGTCATCCTGTACAATATTCCCGGCCGTACCGGTGTCAATATGACTCCCGAGACCATCAAGTATCTGGTAGATCACTATGACAATATCGTTGCTATCAAGGATGCTACCGGCAATATCGGACAGACCGCGCAGATGGCGATGCTTTGCGGCGATTCGATAGATATCTATTCGGGTGATGACAATATGATCGTTCCGATCCTGTCACTCGGCGGCAAGGGCGTGATCAGTGTTTTGAGCCACCTGGCTCCACGCGATACCCACCTGATCGTTCAGAAGTTCCTGGAAGGCGATACGAAAGGAAGTCTTGAGCTGCAGCTTAAGTATCTGAATCTTATCAGCGATCTGTTCTGCGAGGTGAATCCTATCCCGGTCAAGACAGCATGCACGCTTATGGGGTTCAATGCCGGTCCTATGCGTCTGCCGCTTACCGAGATGGAACCAGAGCACAAGGAGAAGCTTGCCGCTGAGATGAAGAAGCTGGGGATCATCTGAAGAAGCACTGGTAATGACCAAATTAGCGCAAACGATGCGGAAAGAAGCAACATTGATGATCTTGACGCACGGACGATGTATAATAGTAAAGAGGCATCGGATGTTTTTGAGTATCGAAACAATCAGCGAAAGACGGCATAAGGTGTAAATATTCGGATAATTTGGAAACTGCGTAATTTGGAGGACATGTCATGGGTAAGACACGTATCATCCTCAGCGGCTGTAACGGCCATATGGGGCATGTAGTAAGGGATATCATATCTGAAAGAGACGACTGCGAGATAGTCGCGGGTGTGGATATAAGCGAAGCGAAGGCGGAGTTCCCGGTATTTACCGATATTACCGCATGCGATGTGGCAGCCGATGCTCTGATCGATTTTTCGGCTCCGCAGGCACTTGATTCCATTTTACCGTATATTACCTCAAAGGGGATCGGTGCAGTGCTGTGCGCTACGGGATATTCGAAAGAACAGCTGGAAGCGATAGAGACGGCTTCGAAGAAGACAGCGATCCTGCGCTCCGCCAATATGTCGCTGGGGATCAATACACTGGCTAAGCTTGCGAAAGCCGCGGCAAAGGTGCTGGCAGATGAGGGTTACGACATCGAGATCGTGGAGCGCCATCATAACAGAAAACTGGATGCGCCTTCAGGCACCGCTTTGCTTCTGGCAGACGCGATCAACAGTGAAATGGGGCAGAAATACGAGTATGTATATGACCGTTCCACCCGCCGCGAGAAACGTCCGAAAAATGAGATAGGTATTTCCGCGGTAAGAGGCGGCTCCATCGTAGGCGACCACGAGATCATATTTGCGGGTCTGGACGAAGTCATTGAGATAAAACACAGTGCTTATTCGCGAGCCGTATTTGCGAAGGGAGCGGTGACTGCCGCCCTGTACCTTGCAGGCAAGCCTGCAGGGATGTACTCCATGAGTGACGTGATATAACTAAGGAAACGATGATTAAATCATCGTTTCCTTAGAAGCCTCCGGCGGGTTGCGCAGAAA
>JAILRI010000126.1 GCA_024698555.1 Lachnospiraceae bacterium | reverse complement strand
TATTCGATTTGCCCCTGTCTTTATCTCGATCAAGGCATATTTCCCATTGTCAGCCTGATATATAGCATCTGCTTCCAGTCCCATATCATCCGTATAATGCAGGATCCTGGCGTTATGAGCCTCCGCATACACACACAGATCCCGCAAAACCATATTTTCAAACACATGGCCAAACAGATCCAGATCCGTATTAAAATAATCCGGTGACACTCCCAATGCTGCTAATGCAATCGACGGATCGATAAAAATATGCTTTTTTGCAGCTCTGATGGCTGTTTTTGATCGGATCTGAGGCGTCCATGCATCAATATCCCTTATTACAAAAAGATTTTCTAATGCTTCTACGTAAGATTGAAGCGTTGCATCTGTAACATTAAAGCTAGCCTTTACATCTGCATAAATACTTGTTTTTTTTGCTGTTGTAGCCATATTACGGGCATATGACCATAAAAGCGCCCTGCACCACTCCGTATTTCTCTTAACCCCGTCGATAGCACTGACATCTTTCCTGATAATCTGAGAATAGTAGTCTTTGGCTATTTCAAGTTTTGCATTGTCCTTCTTCAATGCCAGGCATCTGGGCCATCCCCCACGACAAGCCGCAAAAAACAGTTCCTCTAACGATACTTTTGCTTCATATCCGGAAATATCATACGACTCATTTTCCACTATCCGCGAAAGCGAAACCTCTCCTGTTGACTCTCCGGTTTCCCATAAGGTCATAGGATACATAAGAATCTCCGAAATCCTTCCTGTACCGGTATGTGGCGTATCTATTTTCTTACTGGTCGAACCTGTCAGATAATACTCCCCTACCTTCTCCGGATGATCATCACAATCCTTTCTTATCATCCCCCATATTTTAGGTGCATCTTGCCATTCGTCAAAAAGGATCGGCTTTTCCTTCTTTAAGAATAACCCCGGCGCTGTCTCCGCAACAGATAAATATCCATCACGTTTCTCCTCATCCTGAAACTCGATCACTGTCTTACATCGCTCTTTCGCTGTCCTTGTTTTCCCACATCCTTTGGGCCCTATAATGCTAATAGTATTAAAAGCCTCGTTTTTTCTGTCAATTACATCATCCATTATCCTTCTAATATATTCCATATTATCAATCCTCGCATACAGTTCTGATTAATGGAATAATACCATAAAATCCAGGCAGCAACAAGTGAATTTGTGTAATTTCGAATGTTTTATTTATGTGTTTTCGAATATTTTATTTGTGTAATTTCGAATGTTTTATTTGTGTAATTTCGGCATATCCCCAACTCCTTCCTGATAAAGGCAGGGAAAGCTGAATAGGGATTTTTACTTCCTGTTTGTAAGAGTAACTTCTTGTGAGCCGTTTTTTGCAAGAGTAACTCCAAAAATCGCACCTTGAAAACAGAATTAAGTTTTGCAAAAACAGCCCAAATCGGAAGTTTGGAGGTGCGGACAAAATCTTGGACCAACTAAGGAATTAGGAGGTCGATATGTATTCATACGAAGAAAGGATCCGTGCCATAAAGTTTTATATCAATTGTGGCTATAATGCTGCTTATACCGTTCGTAAACTAGGATATCCTGACGTTACTCAGCTTCCACGATGGTATAAAGAGTATATTAACAACAATGACGTGCACAAAAAACGCATAAAATGGCTAAAATACTCTGATAAAGAAAAGTGCATAGCGGTGGATTATTACTTTGAACATGGACGGAATGCACTACAAACCGTCAAGGCTTTGGGATATCCAAGTCGCCCATTGCTTATGAAATGGGTAAAGGAACTATATCCTGAAGAAGAAATACATTGTAAATCCTTCAAATCACCTGTAAGATGTTCATATGAAGAACAAGTCCAGGCGGTTATGGAATCCTGCAAAGGTAATCTGAAAATATCTCAAATAGCAGAGATATATGGCGTTACAGCTCCGACTGTATCCATATGGAGAAAGAAACTGCTTGGAGAAGGGAGAACACCTAAAATGGCTGATCCTTCCACCGATGATAAAAGCATTGAACAGTTACTTCGCGAGAAGGCCGAGTTAGAAGCAAAAGTCAAACGACTAGAGAGTGACGTATATAAACTCCAACTAGAACGAGATGTTCTTGAAAAAGCAGGTGAAATCCTAAAAAAAGAGAAGGGCATCAATCTTGATAAGCTGACCAACCGCGAAAAAGTATTCTTGATTGATGCCCTAAGGAACAAGTACAAGTTAAAGGATTTACTGCCTGTTCTTAAGTTGTCAAAGAGCAGCTATTGCTATCAGGCTCAATGTATAAAAAGCGAAGACAAATATAAAGATTTGCGTTTAAAAATCAAGGGTATTTTTGAAAAAAACAAAGCCCGTTATGGCTACCGCCGCATACACTGTTCTCTGAAAAATGAAGGTGTTATTGTTTCCGAGAAGATTGTTCGACGTATTATGACCGAAGAACAGCTCCTAGTTAAAATAACAAAAAGACGTAAATACAACTCCTATAAAGGTGAGATCAGTCCGGAAGTCGAGAATGTGATAAATCGCGACTTTTTCGCTGATCATCCGAATGAAAAATGGCTTACCGATATCACGGAGTTTCACATACCTGCCGGGAAAGTATATCTTTCGCCTATAATAGACTGTTTTGATGGGATGGCCGTTTCATGGACAATAGGTACATCCCCAAATGCCGAGTTGGCTAATTCAATGCTTAGAAAAGCTATAGATACTCTGAAAAGCACTGAGCATCCATTGATCCACTCGGACAGAGGCTGCCACTACCGTTGGCCAGAATGGCTTGGGTTGGTAGACAGCGCCTCTCTTACCCGATCTATGTCAAAGAAGGGATGTTCGCCGGATAATTCCGCATGTGAGGGTTTCTTTGGGCGCCTAAAGAACGAAATGTTTTATAACCGGAACTGGAATCACGTATCCATAGATTCCTTTATCAGTGAACTTGATGAATATATGCACTGGTATAACGAAGATCGTATCAAAATGGTACTTGGAGGAATGAGTCCTCTTCAGTATAGACATAGTCTGGGAATAGCAACTTAGTCCAAGAAAACGTCCGCATGCCCCAAATCTTGGAACTGGAATTTAAAATTTCAATTGAGGAAAGGCAGGGAAAGGCAGGGCCGCCTGCTTCACAGACGGCCCTGTCATCATTATGTCTTATTTAATGTTTACGCTTATCGTTACAGGCTTTCCGTTTATCTTTGCAGTGAACTTTGCCTTGCCCTTATTTCTGATCACCACATTTAAGTCTTCATCAATGAATGCGATGTCAGGCTTGCTGCTCTTAAAGACTACAGACTGGGTCACTCCCGCAAATGACAGGATCGTTTCATCCTTAGCCTTAAGTTCATCGATGATATACTTATTGCTTCCGGGCTTGCCCTGAGCCTTAAGCCCCGTACCGCTCATGGTAAGATCCTCAACGATGACTGTAACTTTGTATACCTTTTCATCCTGAATAAAGCTGAGTACTGTCGTTCCTGCGTTAACGCCGGTAACCTTATTTTTCTTTACCGACACGATATCCTTTACGGATTCATCCCACTGCGGCTTCTTAAGCCCCTTGATGCTTATGCTCTTTGTAGCTCCCTTCGCAACATGGAGGGTGTGCTCCAACAGTGCCGCTTTCTCCTTAACAGTCACGGTGCAGGTATATGCGCTGCCATTTATGTATGCGGTAACCTTTGAGCTTCCCTTGCCTATCGTGGTCACATTTCCACTGTCATCTACGGTAACTACATCAGGATTAGCGCTGTACCATAACACATCCAGATTGTCCTTGTCGTATGTAAAGCCGATCTTTTCTGTCTTTACTTCAGTTTCTGTCTCAAGCTGGATCTTAAGAGATTTCTTATCCATCTTAGGCTTGCTGATATGCAGATTTACTGCCCATGCTTCAGCTCCTGATCCGCATTTGATGACTGCTTCGCCTTCTGCCTTAGCCTTAAATGCACCCTTCTTGCTTATGCTTACTCTCTTCTTACTATCCTTATCAGCCTTATCAACATACCAGCCCTGGCCTATATTAAACTTCTGGCCTTTTACCAGATACAGATCTTTGGTAACGCCGGGTATAAGCTCCGGTACTGGATCCAGCGCAGACTTACCGCCATCTATAGGATCCGGTCCGGGTACAGGCTCCTCAGCTTTCTCCCACTTAGCATAGAGTGTGATGTTAGCTGTTACGGGTGTAGAGAAATCATATTCCTTCTTGCCTGCCTTATCTGTGCACCATGCCTTGAATACAAAGCCCTCTGCTTTGGGATCTGCAGGCTTTGATACTGTCTTTCCTTTCTCAACAGTCTGCGCTGCAGGTGCAGTACCGCTCTTGCCGTTCAGATCAAAGGTAACAGTAAAAGTATCCGCGCTTGCTTCTACCCACTTTGCATACAGGGTAATATCCGCTGTAACCGCAGCAGCAAAGTCGTAAACATTTTTCCCTTCCTTATCTGTGCACCAGTCTACGAATTTAAAGCCCTCTGCGGATGGATTCGTCGGCTTTGCGGCTGTCTTTCCCTTTTCAACAGTCTGCGCTGCAGGTGCGGTACCGCTCTTGCCGTTCAGGTCAAAAGTGACGGTATAAGTTTCTGTAACGCTACTGCTGCCAATGGTTGCTTTCTTAACCTGGACATTAGAATCAGCAGATTCATAGAGAAAATATACCTCACCAACCGTTGATTTTCTGAACTCAGCCCCTTCCGGAGACAATACCTTCATTCCGTTTGCAAGAGATACAGGAGCCCCGGCTTTTACTGCGCTCGTAGTCACATCTATCTCAAGATTTCCCCCATTTATCTCTACTCCGGTATACCTTGTATTAATGCCATAATCACCCTTGAGAGTAATATTCCCGTCAAGAGTAAGTTTTCTTCCGTTAGCTGCCGTATCCTCTACGCAGATCGCGTCTTGTATAGTTGTTCCATCTACTGTCAGATTCCCTTTTATAATCAGGTCAGAGCCCTTTGCATACACTCCCGCAGACCTCTTTGCCGAAGCATTATACTCATAACCCTTGTTTATCGTTGCATCCTTAAATGTCAATGTATTCGACTCAGGATCATAGCTTGCCGTGCCATCACCAAGGATATCGGTCAGTTTTGCCTCAGTAACTTGAGTTCCGCCTACCCAGAGGTCATAAGATTTAACAGCCAGCTCAACAGGAGAGCTTGCGTAATCCGTCTCTTTCTCGTCATTTATATCTTCTGCTACAAGATATACCTTATAACCACTCCCCCAATCATTAATGCTGAGGTCGCTCGGCAACGTAAAGGTTCCTGTTTCGGCTGCAGAAATATCACCTGTTGTATCCAGCTTTCCATAATACTTTATCGTAGCTTCATTCGTATTACCTGCCGTATACTCCTTATCAAGGATAAGTATATTCAAGGCATTAACATTATCTGCATTACTTCCGCTTATTGAATAAGGTACTGTTACGGTAGAGCCGGATATTTCAAATTCTTTTCCAGGCGTTATACCGACATTGATATCATCATCCAAAAGCGTCAGCTTATACTCTGCATTTAATTTCCCATACGAACGATAAACAGCTGATGTGAACAAAATCGAAGCGAGATCGACATTAAACGCAGGACTGGCACCATATTTGGTCATTTCCCCATCAAATGTTTTATTAACAACGGTTCTAGCTATACCACCCATATAAACCAAAGCTGCATCAGGGTAACCTTCACGGATACCGTAAGGAGACCTCAGCCACCATCCGATTCCCTGAACCATTCTAGAACCCTTATCTTCTTTCATTCGACTAAAAGCATCCTGATCAAATTCAAACCCATAACCATAAGACATTCTTGTTGCCTCTGTTGCGTCCAGTGCAAATATCTTCTCTTCAAACAACGGAACAAATCCATCATCATATCCTGTTCTTGTTATCCCCTCTCCGTCTCCTTCATCTTTGTGTTCTTTCGTACTTAGAAGAATAGCTGCATCCTCCATTGGGGTTAATACAAATTCTGTTCCACTATTTAATGTTTTTTTCAAATCACTGTCGTTCCATTCATTGGAATACCAAAGCCCCCCCTCTCCCGGCCTACTTTCACCAGCATGAAATGCGGTTTTATACAACACTTCATCACAATCTAACAGCATTGAATGCTTTGTTAAATGAAAATCAGTTGAATCTTTATCAAGCACTCTGAATTTAATACTACTATCACCCCTGGTCTTTCCGTAATAAACAAAGCTTCCCTCCCAGTTATCGAAGTAACTCTCGCTTATTTTCGGGCTCATCAATCCGCTTGTTCCCAAGGCTGTATTGGAGATGCTTTTGCTAAAGGCAGCTCCGTCACTGGGATCTTCCGGCTCCATGATATCTTCCACCGTAACTTCTTCCGTCACAGCCTCCTGAGTATCTTCCTCTTCCCCGGCCGCAAACACCTTAAGTCCTGTGGAGCTTATCTCACCCACACAGAGTATCAGCATCAGCAGCATTGCCAGAAATCTTTTTGTTCTTTTCATTTGTCTCCTCCTATGCTTAAAATAATTAAATCTATGACAAGGTCATGTTCTGCATAATATTTGCTGTAAAGCCTTTTCATAGTATTTACATTCTTTTAGCTACCGTGTAATTGTACCATGTGTATTTCATCATCACTACCGCCAAATGGGGGTAATTTATGAGAATTCTGAAAACAAAAAAGCCCCTGAACCATACGTTCAGGAGCTTTTTAGATGTGCGGGTGGCCGGTACTTGAAGGCCGAAAAAAATCGTAAAAACCAAGTAAAATAAGGAGGAAAGGAGCACCGACCTTTTTCTTCATCCCAGGTCTACCTAAAATAGGAAGACCCGTGATAAAAGCCGCCCTCTGATGGAGCGGCTTAATACTCATCCTTTTTTGAGCATAGGGAGGTAGGTTTTCTGATCCTTAGGTGAGATTTCCAAAAAGTCCATAGCCTCTTTTGCACTCATTTTCAGCTTTTTCATTAGCTTCTTAATTGCTTCAAGAGTGCTCTTTCTGGCCGCATCATTTTCCTTCTCCTTAACATACAGCTTCATTTCTCTTTCTCTGTCATATAACTGTGTCATAGTGTCAACTACCTCCTTCCTATGCGCTTCCAAGT